>JAEZGD010000788.1 GCA_023417165.1 Planctomycetota bacterium | reverse complement strand
CTGCACTTGGCATAGTATTCGGCGGCGTTCGCAAAACCGCTAAGCGGCGCGGTGATGGGATCGTCAAATTCAAAGAGTCGTTTGGGGCGCGGCAGCAGCGGCGTCCGTTCATAGAACTCTGGCGACTGCGTGGCGCGAGCTTCGACCAGCCGCATCAGCGACTTAATAAAGGTGCGATCATAGATCCAGTTCGACCCTTGGCCGATATTGGCCGAGCAAACGCTAAGATCGATCGGCGGACAGACGGCTGCGACCTGATCGAGTCCAGCAGGCGGTTGCGCGCCACACTCGCCAGCCAGTTTCAGCACGATGTTACCGCCCAGCGAATAGCCGATCGCGCTGACGGGCGAACCAGGACACAACTCGGCGATGCGTTGCAATGCGGCCGCGGCATCTTCGCTGCGTCCCGCGTGGCCAGGGTAGCGAGCGAGATCCACGCCTGCGCCGCAGCCGCGCTGATCAAGTCGAAACGTACGCACACCGCGCTCGCCGAGGCGAGCCGCCATTCGCACGCAATAAGGCGAGTGATGCCCGCCGCCCAAACCATGAATCAGCAGCACCACGCGATCGCCAGGCGACCACCGCGCGGGGCAGTTGTCGTGCATTACCAGCACGTCGCCGTCAGGCATCGTTAGCCGATGATCAACCGTCGGGCTGGCCAGCTTCAGCGCGTGAGGCAGATAGGCTCCCACAATCGTTTGCGCATGCCCACCGCGCCCCAGCGGATGCGAACGAAACGCAGGAATCGGAGGTCGCGCGGCCATTTCGATGCTTAGCGTCCCCACGCAGACAACAGAACGAATACGAAGACGATCAGCAAAATCATCAGCAGCACCGCGCCGATGGTTCCGCCGATGCGCTGCCACGACCATGGCTTGTCGCCAGCAATCTTGCCAGTCTGACCGTTGACCAGGAAGCGATACAGCTTGTCTTGATAGCGATAGCTCAGCACGTAGACCGGCAACAAGCACAGATCGCTGCTGATCTGGCTGAAGCGCGTATCGACCTGCAAGCTGCGATGCGTATCGCCAGGCAGAAAGCCGCTAATGTTGCGTTCCTCTTGCTGCTGAAAGTATTGCTGGCAAGCCGCCTGAGCCTGCTGGCGATCGATCGAGTACTCTTCGTTATACCAACCGGCCAGGAAGTACGGCTCATAGCGCTTCAGCGCCGGCAATTGAAAGGGCTTGATACGTTCCGCCTGCGACTGGGGCAAGCCCTTGCTGCCACTGACCAGAAAGCCGCTGTAATACCGATGATGGTTGCCATCGAGCGGCCACCATTCTGTCTCTTGCACCTGGCGCGTCTTGGTGACGGTATTGCCCTTGGAGTCGGTCTCGGTGTAAGTCTCGGTGCGATACCAATGCTCACCGATGGACGCTTGCCATCGACTTTCGGCCAACATCGCAAATGACCAGAACGGCAAGTACACGCCGCGCATCTTGTCGGCCGCCGCCTTCGCCACCAAATCGCCGGGGCGAAACCAAGAATTGTCGCGCAGCCACGCGTGAAACTTCTCTTGCGCCTGCTCGGGCGTGACCGCAAAGCCAATTACGAACTCGGGCCGCTGACGCGGATTCTCCTCAGGCGAGAACTCCACCACATAGGTCGAATCGCAGAATGGACAGATATAGCTGCGCTGATCGGGATCGGTTGCGACCTCGCTGCCGCAGTTGTTGCAGCGAAAGTGCTTCTGCTCGGGCTCGGCTGCGGAGGTCTCGCCGGGGCGAACCTCGTGATGCGGCGTGCCGCACGCCGGGCAAAATCTGTCATCGCTTTCGACTGGTGAGCCACACGCAGGGCAAGGCTCTCCGCCAGGCAGTTGCGCATGCGGGTCGATCAGTTCGGCATCGATGGTGGGCAGGGAAGGGGAGTCCATCATGAGGCAGGCCGGCGGCCTGTCGCAAAAGAAAAACTTAATCCGACAGGCCCGCGGCCTGCTCCACATCTTAGCCAAACTACCAGGATCGTACCAAATCGACATTGTTCGCCGAGTCGCGATGACCTAAACTTCGCGGCAATTGTCGATGGAATGGATTCCCTCACTACGGTGCTTACGATGAGCGTCTCGGTCGTCATCCCTATCTGTAACGAACGCGAAAATGTCCCGTTGCTGTACGACCAGCTAGTTGCCGCGTTGCCGGAACTGGGTTGCCCTTGGGAGATCCTGTTCGTCGACGATGGTTCGACCGATGGCAGTAGCGACGAACTCGACAAGCTAGCGCGCGACGACCAGCGCGTAAAGGTCGTCCGTTTTCGCCGCAATTATGGCCAAACGGCCGCGATGGGCGCTGGCATTCAGCATGCCACTGGAGATGTGGTCGTCACGATGGATGGCGACTTGCAAAACGATCCCAGCGACATCGCCAAGATGGTGCGCAAGCTCGACGAAGGCTATGACCTGGTGCATGGCTGGCGCAAAGAACGACACGACGCACTGGTCAGCCGCAAAATTCCGTCGCGCATCGCCAACTGGTTGATCTCGCGGACGACGCGGTTCCCGATTCACGATCTGGGCTGCACGCTCAAAGCCATTCGCCGCGAAATCGCACAAGAACTAGAGCTTTACGGCGAAATGCACCGCTTTATTCCGATTCTCGCGCATGGGCGAGGTGCGCGGTGTTTCGAGATGGTAACGACGCATCACCCGCGCCGTTTTGGCAAGACGAAGTATGGCATTTCCAGAACGATACGCGTTGTACTCGATTTGATGACAGTCAAGTACATGCTCGATTACTTCGCCAGTCCGATGAAGTTCTTTGGCAGGATTGGGTTTGCGTGCTGGGCGGTCGCCTTTTTGGCGGCAGTGTCCACCCTTGGCATGAAAGTCGCCATGGGTACAGATATGACCGGTAACCCGCTACTTTCGCTGACAATCCTGTCAGTGATGGTCGGGGTCCAGTTTTTGAGCTTGGGACTGCTTGGCGAGGTACACGCTCGGGTGTACTATAAAACATCGCCGAACCAGAATTATGCGATTCGCGAGTTGATCAACTTCTCGCCAGCCGACACATCGGCACCGCGCCGATGGAAGGTTGCTGCTTAACAAGCAGGCGTGAGAAGAAAGCTCTCAAAGAGCGTCGGCCATCGGTCATACGCTCTGCACGGAGCTTTTAGCTCGCTGGGGTTCGGACCCGCCGTTGCAGCGCAAGTCCTTGGCTGTATTACCGTTCGGAATCGGCTGTAACACTTATTTGTTACGCCCGCTTCGCAGTAAGGTAACCTTGCCCAGGGAACAACGCACTGTGCTTAGCTAGTCGCTGGCATTAGGACGGCTCCCACCGCAACCTTCGAGTTGTTCATGCAGATACCGCAAAACAGTCTAGCGATCGAATCCACCACCTTGGCCGTAGAAGGCGATGTGCTGTCGGTCGATACATTGCATCCATCGGTTGCCAACCCGGCTTGGCGTGAGTTTCATAACGAAGTTGCCAACTCAATCACGCATGGTCTGGGGTTTGTCCTGAGCCTGCCAGCTGCTGCTTATATCATGCAGCTGGCGCTGCGCACTGGCGACGCTTGGCATATCGCCGGATGTGCGATCTATGCGTTGACGCTGATGGGTGTCTACCTCGCGTCCACTCTGTCGCACGTCGTCAGCGAACCGAAGTGGAAACACTTCTTTCGCCAATGCGATCAAGGCGCCATTTACCTGTTCATCGCCGGCACGTTCACGCCCTTTGCGTTCAACTACGTACGCGATGGTTTCTGGATGCTGATTCCGATTGCCGTTTGGGCGATCGCACTCGCTGGCTGCTTTAGCAAGCTGTTCCTCGCCCGGCGTATTCACGGCGTGGAATTGCCGGTCTTCATCATGCTGGGCTGGCTGCCGGGGCTGTCGGCTCCGCACGTCGCTCATGTGATTCCGCTGGACGTGCTGTGGTGGATGGTCGGCGGCGGCATCTGCTACACCGCTGGCACCTGGTTCCTCAAGAACGACCATCGTGCTTGGTGGATGCATAGCATCTGGCACTTGCTGGTCATCGCTGGCTCGGCCATGCACTTCGCAGCGATCGTGCTGTACGTGCACCCGCTGTAAGGCCAACCGAACACTGCTACAAAAACACAAGGCTCGGCAGCAATGCCGAGCCTTGGCTGTTTCTTGGCATAGCCAGTGGCTTACTGTCTTACTT
>JAEZGD010000782.1 GCA_023417165.1 Planctomycetota bacterium | reverse complement strand
GCGCTGCGTAGCGCACGGCAGCGCAAGAAGAAAGACGCGCCGCTGGCCGAAGATCGCGGCTCGCTGCTGTTTACGCATGTGGGCTTCTCTGGACCGGTGGTGCTGAATGTCAGTCGCGCCATCAGCGGACATCCGCGGCCCAGCGACTTTGATCTGCTGCTCGACTTCTTGCCGGATCGCAAGCTGGAGGCCGTGGACGAAGACTTACGTCAGGCGAGCGCCGCCGATGGCAAACGGAGCGTGACCAACATGCTGGCGCGTTTGATTCCGCGCCGCCTGGCAGAAGCGTTTGTCGCGCGGTTGAAGCTGCCTGCGGAACTGAAATCGGCCGAACTCGGCAAAGGCCCGCGGCGTCAACTGGCCGAAGCGATCAAGCAAACATCGATTGCGGTGGCCGGTACGCTGGGCTTCAAGAAGGCGGAAGTCACCGCAGGCGGTGTCGCCCTCGATGAGGTCGATTCGCACACGATGGAGAGCAAGCTGGCTCCGAATCTGTACTTCGCGGGCGAGATTCTCGATCTCGATGGCCCCATCGGCGGCTATAACTTTCAAGCTGCCTTCAGCACCGGCCTGCTTGCAGGCGAAAGCGTCTAGGCCATTGCTACGACTGCAACAAATACGGCCACAACGCGTCGCTAATCAATAATCCGGCGCGCGTCAGCCGCAATCGCCCGGCGGCGCGCGAAAGATAGCCTTGCTCGACAAACTGCGCAAGGCGCGGTCCGGCCAGGTCGTCGATCTGAAAGCCGGTTTCACGCGCAAACGCTTTGATGTCATAGCCTTCCAATCGTCGCAAGCCAAAGACTAAACGCTCGCGCGCCATCTCTTCAGGTGATAGATCTTCGCTCTCGGCAATCGGCGATTCGCCCGCCATCACCCGCGCGATCCAGGCAGTGGTGCTGCGATGATTCGTCGAGCGGCGGCCCGCTACGTACCGCGCCGCGCCAGGCCCCGCGGCATAGTATTCACGCCCGAGCCAATACGCCTCGTTATGGCGGCAGCGGTGCCCTGCCCTGGCGAAGTTCGAAACCTCGTAGTGTTCGAAGCCAGCCGCGGTCAGGGTCTCGATGCCTAGTAGATACATCTCGCGCTCGAGGTCTTCTTCCGCTTGCACCAGTTCGCCCCGCGACAAACGGCCCCAGAACGTGGTTCCTTTCTCAAATGTCAGCCCATAGGTTGAAAGATGGTCCGGCGAAAGCGCAAGCGCCTGCTGCAAATCGCTTTGCCAACCGGCAAGCGTTTCGCCTGGCGCGCCAAAGATCAAATCGAGCGAAACATCGAAGCCCTCCGCTCTGGCGTTCTGCACCGCCTGGCGAATGATGTCAGCGTTGTGATCGCGTTCCAACAGCCGCAACTTATCGGCAGCGAACGATTGCACGCCGAGGCTGATGCGCGTCGCGCCATGGGCTTTTAGGAGCGCCAACTTGTCGACTTCCAGCGCGTCGCGTGGATTCGCCTCGACGCTGAACTCCCCCCCTGCCGCCAGCGGAAACCAGTGCTGCACGAGCGTCAGCAACTCGTCCAACTGCGGCAGTGTCAAATGGGTCGGCGTCCCTCCGCCGAGGAAGATCGTATCGACCTCGCGCGGTCGCTCTAGGGCACTCAGTTCCCGCCCGAGCGCCTGCAAATACGTCGTCGCCAGCTCTTCTCTGCCCGCAATGACGGTGAAGTTGCAATAACCGCAACGATGGCGGCAAAACGGCACATGAAGGTAAGCGGCACGCGGAGGCATGCGGGGATTATACGCAATGACGAATGCCGAAATTCAAATGACGAAAGAATGACGCGGAGAGAATGACGAATGACCAAGCACGAATGACCAGTGTCGTGGTCAGACGCTGTTAGCGAAAGCTATTCCACACGTCGGGCTTGGAGAGACGAAACAGAATGACCGCAAACACCGGCGCAAAGAGGCAAGTAAATAGTCCCAGAATCGACGTGAAGACAACCACGAGACGATGCCGTCGGTTCAGCATCGCATGCCCTGCGAACTGCACCAGGCTGGCGGTCAGAAAAACTGACGCTGCGGCTGCGAAGATCTCCCACGCAGAAGCCTTGCCCAAGGCGATTCCCACCCCGGCAGTGATGAGCACGGGGCCTGCACTTATCATGATGAGCAATGAGCCAATCAGGCAGAACGCGGCCGGCCCGACAAACGGACCATAGTCATCCGTGCTCACTGCCGCCAGTGGCAACGCTTCGCTCACATCATTGGGCGACTGATAAGGATTCTCGTCAGTCACTTGTCATTGACCACTTGTCATTCGTCATTCTTTCGACATTCGTCATTAACCACGCAGGTGAGGCTCGCGGACTCGGCACACCCTACGCGTCTACTTGTCGGTGCTGGGTTCGACGCCGGTGTCGACCAGCAGGTAACCAGCCCAGAAGAACGGATGATTGGCGGAGAGGGCCTCGTCCGGAGTTGAGCGGACGCGAGGTTCCCGCATCAGGTCGAGGTCGGTGGTGGTTACCAATTGCACCGCGCGCTGCCAGGCGTTGGCGGCCGAGGTGTGCGGCAACTCTTGCACAAACTCGCGAATCAGGTCGTAGCTGGTTTGCCCGCCGGTGCGCCAGCGAGAGATCAGAATGGTGCGCGAGCCACTAGCCATCAATCCCATGACCGAAAGGAAGACTTCGTCGCCAGTACCGCCCCCTTTCAGGCCGCGTTCGACCGGCGTGTGATAGCCTGGCAGTACGACTTGCTGCGGCCCTGCCCAAGGCAAGGTGGCATAGGTCGACAGCGCGCTCATCGGCTTGCCGGCGTCGTAGCGGGTCGGCGCCCAATCGTAAGGGCCACGCTCCGAGTCTTCGATGTCATCGAGCACAATCAAGCGATCGATCGTGGACGCGACCAGGCTGCCTGGCGCGAGCGGCGGCTTTGGCGCGATGAATCCGCCTGGTAGCACCTTGGCCAGATCGGCGGCAGCCTCTTGAGCGACGGCCTCGTCGTCTCTGGAAAACATGCGGCCAGCGACAATCATGCTGTGCGAAGGATTGGGCATGGTTCGCCCATTGGGCATAGCCAAGCCGAGCGTCGGCGCATAGCGCAGTCGCAGCTTCGACAAGACCGGTACGGGCTCGCCGCCATCCTTCGATTCCATCTCCAGCGATTCGAAAGGGATGTACCAGACGATGCCATCGGGAATGATGATCAGCTCGTCAATGCTATCGAAGTGCTCGGCCTTGGCGCCATTGGTAAGCGTGCCGAACATGCGTGCGGCGATAGTCTTCCATTCGGGCTTACGCAGGTCGGTTGTGGTGATCAGCGAGTTCTTTTCGGTGTGTCCCCACGCCTTGAGCAGCGCGGCAAAGTCTTGCTTGGTCTTGGTGGTGTCGGCCACCGTGACCTGCCACATCTTGCACGATTCGTTGGTAATCGCGAAACCGACGACATATCGCGAGGTCGTGAAGTAGGCCAGAATCGCCTGGCCGGGTTTGAGGCGTGCTTGCGTCTCTTTGACCGTGACCATCGGCGGAAAGACTAATTCAGCTGGTTCGCGCCGCAAGGCAATATCGCTGAGCAGTACTTCCTGCGCGGCGCTAATGACACCCAGCTTGGCAAAACGCTCGGATTGTTCCTTCGCGGCTTTGTCGTCGGCCGGAACGCGCGGCTGCGCTTCAATCTCGGTTTGAATGGCGCGCGCCTGATTGCCGAGTTCGGCCAACTGCGGGTACTTGGCCAACAGGTCGCGGCGTTGGAGCTTCGCCGTTTCGTTCAGCACCACTTCGGGAGCTTCCAAAATCCAGCGCAATGCCAGCAGGCGACCGCCGGTGGGCACCGTGCTATAGAAGCGATGGCGACGGATGCGATCGGCGATTTCGGCGGCTTTCTCGGTCTGCTTGCGTTTGACGGCGATCTCGAACCAATGTTCCATCGGTCCGATGGTGGGCGTCATCGCCACCGTCATCGCCTCCATCGGATCGCGCGTCCAATCGACAGCTTGCGATTCGCGCAGCACCTCGTCGTATAACTGTTCGGCGACGCGATCGACGCGGATTTGCCCACTCGTATACAGGCTATCTGCCATCGAGATCTGAAACAGCCGTCGTGAAGCGTTCTTCTGAAACGCCATGCATGCCGCCAGCGCGCTATTGCCGGGCGCCAACTTGCCTTGGGCGAACGCGATGCGCGCGGTCTCGTAATTAAAGCGTGCGCCGATTTGACCAGCCTGCATCTCCTTGCGGCTCATCACCCGCGCGGATTGTTCGAGCATTGCCGCGGCGCCGGAGATGTCGCCGCCATTCGTCAGGCATTCGGCCGTCAGCAAGGCGAGCGACGCCTGTAACACCTTTGAGCCTTTGGAGCGGGCCCACGTTTGCGCCGGCACGAGCGGTGCATAAACGCCAGGCTTGTTGCTGACGATATGCGTCAACTGGCCCCAGCGAAACGCTTCTTCCAGCGTATCGAACTGATCGAAAGCCATCGCGGGAAACGTGGCTTCATAGAACATCGCGGCTGCGACGTCGTATTTCTCCTGAGCAAAGGCCAGCTTGCCGAGTTCGACCAGGCCGATGGCCGTCAGCGGGTGATCGTATTGTCCACCGGCTTGCAGTCCCTTAGTCAGTTCGGCGGCGGCTTCGGCGGGCTTGCCGGCTGAAGCATAAGCGAGCCCCAGTTGAATGCTAATCCACGATTGCGACCAGTGATTGGGCGGGGCAGGGCGGCGCGACAGTGCATCGAGCAG
>JAEZGD010000765.1 GCA_023417165.1 Planctomycetota bacterium | reverse complement strand
GTACACCACCAAGATTTTCCCCCATACGCCGGGCCCCAGCGGCACGACGCGCGACGGCACGCTGCACTTTAGCGACCGCATCTCTTGGCCGATCACGCCCTTTATTGGCACCCTAGGAACCACGCCGCAGCGCGAAGTGGCGACCAGTCTGGATGGCCAGGGACCATGGGGCGGCAACCTCGATATTCGCGACGTTGCGCCCGGCAACCGAATCTGGTTGCCCATCTACCACGAGGGCGGTTTGTTCTACCTGGGCGATGTCCATGCCAGCCAAGGCGATACCGAATTCACCGGCACTGCAGCCGAGACGCAGGCCACCGTGCGTTTGAAGCTGAGCGTGCGGAAACGGCACAAGCTGGATTGGTTGCGGATCGAAAAGCCGGATGCCATCGTAGCGGTGCGGTCCGACCGACCGCTGGAACTGGCCGTCGAAAATGCTACAGTCGCGCTGATGGATTGGCTGATTCGCGATTACGGATTCTCGCCAACCAATGCGTATTGCCTGATTAGTACGTGCCCCGATTTTCGCATCAACGTGTATCAAATGGTGCGCATCGGCAAATTGCAGTACGTCGCCGGCGCGGAATTGCCGCGGAAGTATCTGCCGGCGCAATAATGACACGGCTCGTTATTGAGCGGCCAAATAGCACCTCTTTCCGCCGCGGCAATTTGCCCCGCCAGCTGCCGATTCGGCACGACGCTTGCTTATGTGCTTCCCGGGGCTTGTCGCAACAGTTGTCACGAGCCAGCACGCGTCAGCTATGGAGCAACTAGCCATGGGCGTAATGGACATCATCGGTTGGATCGTATTTGGTTTGGTCGTCGGCGCGATCGCGCGGTTCCTGTATCCAGGGCCGAACCCCATGGGGGTCATTTTGACAATGGTCCTGGGCGTGGCCGGATCGCTGCTGGGCGGGTTCCTCGGCAGCTCGCTGTTTGGAGCCGACTTCCAGGCGGGCGGCTGGATCATGTCGATCATCGGCGCGCTGATCGTCGTCTGGATCACCGCGTACATGACGTCGCGTACCCAAGTCCCCAGGCCGTGACCGACGGGACGAAGTTACGATTGGTCTACGCATGGAGAGACCAAGAGGCGCGCCTGCTCGACGACTTCCGGGCAGGCGTCTTCTCTTTCTTGCTGACTGCAATCACCGCGGTGCGAGTATTTAGCGCCGCTGGAGCAAGGCATGCTTGCCTTCTGGCCAATGCACTGCGCACTCGCCTAGAATGTAGAAAACTGCGGGTCCACTGCGAAAGGCGCGTTCATGGGGTGGTTTGATTGGCTCTTCGGTCCTCCGACGGAAGCGAAGTTTGCGCAACTGTTTTCGGCCGAACTGCAAAAGGCAGGCGAAACCCGTCCCATTCGCTACGATCCCGATGAATTTCAGTTGGTGATTACGGAAGAAGGCGATCAAAGCGGCCTGATCAACCTGCGAAATTTCTATTCCGAGTTTTGCAACCTCTCGCCTGCCGATCGCAAACGCTATTTGCCCGAAACGATTCAGGCGATTCTGGCCCCCCGCGAAGACCTGCCCGAGGACTTCGAAGAAGCCAAAGCCCACCTGCGCCCGAAAATCTGGGCCCGCGCCGGCATCGAACACACCAATCTGCAAGCCCGCCTGCAAGGGCGGCATAAGCTGGAACTGCCGCAGTACGAAGTCGGTAGCCATTTGCTGGCCAGCCTGGTCTATGACCTGCCGCGCTCGGTCCGTTCGATCTCGCCAGAGGAACTGGAGAACTGGGGCACTTCGTACTACGAAGCAATTGAAATCGCCACGCAAAACCTGATTGAGTCGCGTTTCTCCTATGCCAAGGTGGGCGACGGGCTGTATGTTTCATCCACTGGCGACAGCTACGACGCTTCACGCATCTTGTTGACCGAGTTCATCCGCTCGCTGGAAGTGCAGGGGGACATCATCGCGATGGTTCCTAACCGCGACATGCTGCTGGTGGCCGGCGCCGACGACGACCAAGCGCTCGAAGGCATGATCACATTGGCCGAGCAAGCGGTGGAAGGCCCGCGCCCACTGGCAAGCACGCCGCTGCGATTGGCGGGCGACGACTGGGTCGATTGGATGCCGTCGCGCGGGCATCAATTGTTCGATCGCTTTCGAGTGCTGGAACTGAAGTTCCTCTTCCAGGAATACGGCCAGCAGAAGGACCTGCTCGACAAGCTGTATCAGCAGCAAGGCATCGAGCGCTTTGTCGCCACGTTCTCGGCCGCTTCGGAAAAAGAGAGCGACAACCTGTTTAGCTACAGTGTGTGGACCGAGGGGATCGAGTCGCTGCTGCCGCAAACCGAACGCGTGATGTTCTTTGCTCCCAGCGAAAACGACGACCAAAAGATTGTTGCTTCGGCGCCTTGGCACAAAGTCGAAAAAATCGTCGGGCACCTAATGTCCGACGTCGATCTCTATCCGCGGCGATTCCTGGTCAACGACTTTCCCTCAACCGCCGAGTTGGAGCAGCTCGGGAATGAGTTTGCTGATGGAAGCTAAATTCCAAATCCCAAGCACCAAATCCCAAACAAAAACGAAATACCAATGACGAAAGGCTCGAAACGGAAATTGCTCCGTTTCGAGCCTTTGTATTTTGGATCTTTGGATTTGTTTGGAATTTGGGATTTGGAATTTGGTGCTTCCCGCTGTTACTTCTTCTCGTATGCGTCGCTAAACAGCTGCTTCTCGGCGGTGGCCTTGTCGGCAGCAGCTTGGGCGTTGGCAGCGGCTTCTTGCGCGGTGGTGAGCGCCTTCATCTTCTCGTCAGCGGCGGCAGCGGCCTTTTGCTGCTCGGCGAGCATCTTTTCATATTCCGCTTTGAGTGCGGCCGCTTTGTCGGCCAACATCTTGGCGGCAGCGGCTTGCTCGGCATGCTGCGTTTCGAGTTGCGTCATCGCTTGCTGCGACGAGGCGAGTTGCTTGGTCGCTTCGTCCGCTGCGGCGGCCAGCTTCGCGCCAACTTGCTCGAACGCGGCCTTCTCGGCCACCGTGCGATCGAGTTCGGCCTTGGCCGTGCTGGCTTGTTGCGCGGCCGCATCGGCAGCGGCCTTCTTGCCGGCCAGTTGCTTGTCGAGTTCGGCCTTCTCGGCGGTTAGTTTTTCGGCAGCAGCTTTCGCGGCAGCCGCTTGCTCGGCGGCCGTCTTGGCAGCAGCAGTCTTCGTGGCCTGGTCTTTGTCGGCCGCTTCCTTGTCGGTCTTCGCCTTGGCGGCAGCCGCTTGTGCCTTGGTCAGGTTCTCGGCAGCAGCTTGCGCGGCATTCGCCTTGGCAGTCACAAAGCTGGCCGCATCGGAACGGTCCTTCTCGCTTTGCTCGGCCGCCGCTTTGGCCGCATTCACAGCGTTGGTGACATCCGCGACCTTGGTGGCCACTTCGGCAACTGCCTTTTCCGCAGCCACACGCGCCTCTTCCGCTTTGGCGGTGGCGTCCGCATCAGCGGCGGCTTCGGCCGCTTGCTTGGCAGCGACGGCATCGGCGAGGGCCTTGTCAGCAGCAGCCTTCGCGGCATTGGCAGCTTCCAGAGCAGCTTGCTCCGCGGCGGCCTTTTCCGCAGCCGCCTTGGCGGCCGCGGTCTTCTCGGCGAGGAGCTTTTCAGCGGCAGCCTTTTCGTTGGCCGCCGCGGTATTCGTGTTTTGCGCTGCGGTCGCAGCGTCGCCCGTCGCCTTGATCGCGCCGGCGAGGTCGGTCGCTGCTTTCTCGGCAGCGACGCGAGCGGCTTCGGCCTTGGCGGCTTCAGCAGCGGTCGCGTTCATGGCATTTGTCGCAGCCGCAACAGCAGCGGCCTTCTCTTGCACGGCCTTGTCGAGCGCCGCGAGTTCAGTCGCTTGTTGCTGCGCCGCAGCTTGCAGCGGAGCCAGCGCCGCGGTCTGCGATTCGATGCGCATCGCCAGCGTCGGCGGGTTCGGCGCGAGCGTGGTGATTTGCGTGGCGGCGGTGCTGTCGTACAGACGCACTTCGCCATTCCAATCGCCAGCGACGACGCGCATCCCATCGTGGGTCACGGTGGCTCGCAGCGCCGCTTCGCTGAACCCAGGATAGGTCTTGATCGCGCCGCCATCGCCGTTCCAGCTCTTGGCGGTCTTGTCGTTACCACTGGAAACGAGGTTGCCAGCGTGCGTGAAGTCCACTGACAGCACGCCGCCGCCGTGAGCGTTCCACGACTTGATTTGGTTGCCGTCGTTCATTTCCCACAGCTTGATGGTGCCGTCTTCGCCCGCCGAAGCCAACACATTCGAATCGCCACGCCAGGCGACATCGGTTACCGCCCCATTGTGGCCGCGCAGGCTCAGGTACTCGCGTGCGGTATCGGCTTCCCAAACAAACAAGCCACCGCTGCGATCGGTGCTGGCCAGCAGCACGCCGTCGGGAGAAAACTCCAGCGAGTAAACCCAGTCAGTATGCTTCTTGATTTCGTGCAGCAGTTCGCCTTCGGTCGAATAGATGCGCACCAGGCGTTGCGGGCCCGCCAGCGCCACCATGCTGTGATCGGCGTTGATATCGGCGGCGAGCACCGTATCGAGCTCATCGCCAATCTTGGCCATCCGCTTGCCGGTCTTCACGTCGTACAGCGCGACAAAGCCCGAATGCCCGCCGCGGCCGCCGCCGGCCAACAGCACCGAACCGTTGCGGCTGAAACGCAGCACGTAGGGAATGCCTTCAGGAAACGGCAGCACGCCCAGGCATTCGGCCGTATCGGAGTTATAGAGGGTGATTTGTCGTTGCCCAGCAACAGCAATGATCGGCGCCCAAGGGCTGGAGGCCAGCGCGGTCACCGCAGCAGCGCGCGGGGTATAGACCACCGGCTGCCGCCACAAGTTCTCGGGCATGGCGACAACTTCAGGCTTGCCTGCGCCACCGCCGCTGAATTCGAAGGTCTTTTTCTTCTTGATGACAACCTTGGAGCCGGCGTTTTCGAGCGCGCCCCCTTCGATCCACTTTTTCAGAATGTCGAGCTTGGCAGCCGCGAGCTTGTCTTGCTGCGGCGGCATATAAGGCTGTTCGAGATGCGCCACCAGCGCGTACAAACGCGAGTTCTCGGAATCGCCTGCCAGCACCACTTCGCCACCGCTACCGCCGGCCATCGTCTTGCCATAGGTATCCAAAACCAGGCCGCCCTTGGCGTCGTTGGCGTTGTGACAGGTCAGGCAGTGTTCGCGCAGGATCGGCCGCACGTGGTCATCGTACGTGACCTTGGGAGCGTCGGCAGGTTTGTCCTGGGCAATCGCCAGACCAGCACCGCACAGCACCGTCAGCGAGGCAACGAACGAAAGGCAACGAATCTTCATGGCGGGAACTCGTGACAAAGGATGCCGCAGCGGAGGCACAGCCAAGAGGCGTGCTGCCGCGGCGATCTTGCAGTAGTGCCTCGCCCCGCGATAGCCGCAGGGCGAGCGAATCGTTTGGCGGGGGAGGCTTAGTGGTTGAACAAAAACTCGCGGCTGTTGAGCACGGCCCAGAAGCTATCGACCAGGCCAGCTTCGACGTTGGGCGATTCCTTCACCAACGCCATCAGGCGATTCATCTCTTCGGCCGTCGGCTGACGCGTCAGGGCGCGAATGTAGATCAACGTGATGACCTCTTCCGGCGTCTTGCCGGCTTTCAACCATTCCGAGACCAACTTGCCCTGCGTGATTTTGCCGCCGATAGTGTTGCCATTGAGCATGTGCAACGCCTGCGACAAGGTGGGCTCGGTCTTGGCTTCGCAAGCACACACGGTTTCGCGCGGCGAGCGGCCAAAGGTAGTCAGGAAGTAGTTGCTGGTGCGACCATCGGCGACTTGCACCGCGCGAGCGCCCAGCGGCAGGCCGCGGAACTTCTCTTCGGTGCCGGTCACCTGGCCAATCACGTCGAGCAACTGCTCGGCCGGAATGCGGCGCACGTTGCCGTGCGCGAAGTTACGTTCGTCGGCTTCGTTGGTGGCATTGCGGACGGTGCTGCGCTGATACGTCTCGGAAT
>JAEZGD010000695.1 GCA_023417165.1 Planctomycetota bacterium | reverse complement strand
CCCCTTGCGCGAGCATCACGATCACACCGACGAGCGACACCAACAGCAGCGTACCGGCGACTTCGACTGCCAGCAGTTGGCGGCTGAACAGTTGGCTGCCAAGCTGCGCCATATGATGTTCTGCATTGGGATCACCCCGGCTCGGCAGCGGCCTTTCCAGGCGAATCGAAACCGGCTTCGCGTCGGTTCCCAAATGACTGGCCAACAGGGCCAACTGCGCGTCGCTTGGCACTTCGGCGCTTTGCGTTAATCGCATATGCACGACGTTCTGCGCGTCTTGACGTGCTGAAACGATTTGACGATCGCTAAGGACGAAGGGCGTTTCGCTATCGGCGGTCTCGGCTTGCACTTGTGCGGCCGCCGAGGCGACACGTTCACGTAAACCACCCGCTTCGATACCTTCCAGCACAAACAGCACCACGCCCATCAGCAGCGCGGCGGCCAGTGCGGCGGTCGGCTTGGCAAACCAGCCCCAGCTCAAACGGTCGTAAACCGAATGCCCTTCGGGCTGCGCGAGCATGATCACGAACAAAAACGTCACCACAATCGCGCCGGCATAGACCGTGACCGTGGCCACGCCCAGGAATTGTGCGCCTTGATACAGGAACAAGCCGCCGGTGGCCAACAATGCCATCGCAAACCAAATTGCGGAGTAAACCGCACTGCGCGAGGCGACCATGGCGATCGCCGATCCGACAGTGGCGAGCGCCAAAGTGGCAAAGACCACCCATTCGACGAACTGTTCGACGGTCGGCGTGGTGTGGCCCATCGCCAAGGCGTAGCCGTAATAGCCAAGCGCCACGGCAAAAAAGCATCCGCCCACAATACGGAGATCGGTGCGACTTGGCGGCAGAATGCACAGCAGGCCCACCGCGCCCAGGATTGTGCCGGTCGTAAGCGGCGACGAAATCTGCAGCCCAATCAAGATCGCAGCGGCAGCGAGGATCACCGCCACCACGCTCGTCATTGAAGCGCGCAGGCCAGGCGTTAGCGCCAGTCCAGCGACCAGCAACACCAGCGACCAAACGGCCATCTGCGAAGACAGGTCAGCAGCGGCGAGTAGCGGCGCGCACATCATGTTCTGTAGTCCCATAGCAATCGTGTTCATGAGGGGGCTTTCACTCCCAATTGCGACGACTTGCTGGGCTCTTTGTCCTTGGTGGCGTCATACACGCTGAGGAGCTTCTCTTTATCGAAGACCATTTCCTCGCGGCTGCGGCCCGTCAGGTTGTACAAGCTGGTCAGTTCCACCGCATCGACCGGGCACGCTTCTTCGCACATGCCGCAGTAAATGCAGCGCAGCTCGTCGATCGAAAAGCTTTGCGGGTACTTTTCGCGATCGGGCCACGGGCTTTCTTCCGCCACAATATCAATACAGTGTGCCGGGCAAGCGGTAGCGCACAAAAAGCAAGCCACACAGCGGACGCGGCCGTTCTCGTCGCGATTCAGACGATGTACGCCGCGATAGATCAGCGGATTGCCGATCGCGGGCTCTTCGTCCGGATAGCTGACGGTCACCGGCTTGGAGATCGCCTTGGTCATGTGGCGGAAGGTCGTCGTCAAGCCTTGCACAAACAGCGGCACATACATGCGCCCTGCCAGGCCCAGCTCCGGCTCTTCGATCCACGTAATGTTGGGGTCGTCTGCTCGCATGATTAGATTTGCGGATCGATGGCGCTTGAGTTGATGTTGGAAAAGGGCCGGTTGTCGGTCACCTTCGGAGCCGCCCAGGCGACCACCATCCACGAGGCGGCGCAAACCACCCAGCCGCCAAGAGCGATGATCGTATTCCAGGTCCAGCTATCGGTGCCGCCCATGATGGTGCGCACTTCATAGAAGATAGCCACCGCGACCAAGTTGACGATGCCCAGCGGCAGCATGATCTTCCAGGCCAGGTTCATCAGTTGGTCGAAGCGAAAACGTGGCCAGCTCCAACGCACCAGCATGAAGAACACAATGATCAGGCAGATCTTCGCCGACAGCACCAGCAGCCGCATAATGCCCGCCCACAAGGGCAGCGGACCTTCGAGCGGACCAGTAATGCCAAAGGGCAGATGCCAGCCGCCCAGGAACAAGATCACGATCAAAAACGAAGCCAAGATCATGTGCAGGAACTCGGCCACCAAAAACAGCAGCAGCTTCAGCCCTGCGTATTCGGTGTGATAACCACCGATGAGTTCCTGTTCGGCTTCCGGCAAGTCGAACGGCAAGCGAGCCGCTTCGGCGAACGCGGCGGTGACAAACACCAAGAAGCCCAGCGGTTGCATGAATGCGTACCAACCGCCAGTCGCCTGCGCGGACATGATCTGTTCAAGATTCATCGAGCCGGAGGCTAGCACAACGCCCAGAATACCCAGGCCCAGCGGCAGTTCGTACGCGATCAACTGAGCGCTCGAACGCAGACCGCCCAGGAAGCTGTACTTGTTGTTGCTCGCCCAGCCGCCCAGGATCACGCCATATACGGCGATGCTGGAGAGCGCGAAGATATAGATCAAACCAGCGTCCAAGCCCGGCGCGACCACCAGGCTGACTTCTTCGCCAAAGCCCCACGACTCGGGCAAAAACGTCAGCGGCAGCCGATCGCCAAACGGCACCGCGGCAAACACCGCCAACGCTGCGGTCAAGATCGAGATCGGCGCGAGCAAGTACAGTCGCTTGTCGACGTGGCCCGGCGTGTATTCTTCTTTGGTGATGAACTTCACGCCGTCGGCCAGCGGTTGCCCGAGGCCCCACAAGCGCAGCTTCGTCAGCGGCACGCCGACGCGGTTCGGCCCGACGCGGTCTTGCGTCCAGGCAGCGATGCGGCGTTCGAGAAGCACGAAGTAGGCAGCCGCCGTCATCAAGCCGCCGATCATGAGGGCGACTTTGACAACAGCCAGGATAATTTCTGGAGTAGACATGGTGATTAAGTGCTCGCCCCGGCTAGTTCCGTCTTGTCGGCCAACTGGTTCACCTTCAGGTCGACCCCGTGGGGCGGCACCGCTTGCTGCGCGGCGCTAAAGGCGACGATCTCGCGCGAAACGTCGTCGAGCACTTGGCGTGCGTTGTAAAGTCCCGACCGCTTCAGCAGTTTCCAATAGACCTGACCTTCGGTATTCACGCCGGCCGGCGGGCGAATCGCCCATTTGAACGACTGCAACCGATCGCCCACGTTGACAT
>JAEZGD010000596.1 GCA_023417165.1 Planctomycetota bacterium | reverse complement strand
GTGTCGCGCGCGCCCCTGCGAATTTGCACAGGGGCCGCGCGCTAACGCTACCGGTGCGCTCATGGGTCGGCTTTCCGTTCTATCTGCGTTGTCTTGCGCAACCGGTATAAGCCGTCGCGCAATTTTTTCCCACGCGCGCTCCAAGAAAGCTATCTCTTACTCTCTCGCGGGAGGGAACTCGCGCGGCACGGATGATCTCAATTGCTGCGACCTCGAATGGATTGCGGGCGGATTCGGTCGGCAGCATCGGAGTGACACCAATGAAGCTGCAACAGAGAAATTATCAAACCCAGCCAACAACGTTCGCCTTTCGTGTTATCCATCCCGAAGTGGACGAAGCCGACGACTGGCAACCGGTAGACGGTGGCTCGAGTCTCTCGCCCCACATGACGTTGCTAGAGTTCTTCGAAGCGTGGTACTTGCCGGTCGTGCTGATCGGGCAAAACGACGATTCCGAATCGACGATCAAGCTGCACCGCGACGCGCTGCGCTATTGGGCCGAACTAACGCAGCCCAAGAACCCGCCGCTACGTGCGATCACCGACGAAGTCATTTCCGCGTTTACGCCAGCGCTGCGCAATGCAACCTGGAAGCGCGGCATCGTTGGCAAGGAACGGCCGCTCGCCAAGCATACGGTGGCCAAGCACTTAAAGAACATCCGCGCTATTCTCTCGCGGGTCGGTCCCACGCTGCATCCCAAGCGACCTGGCAAAGCCCTGGTCAGCGAAGTGCCCTATATCGCTGTTTCAGTGCCCAAGGCGAAGCCCAAGCCGTGCTTCTCGCTGGAAGTCGCTCGGAAGATCGTGGCTGCCTCGCGCGAGGTCGAAACGCCCGAGATTCCCGGCATCCCCTCGTGGCGTTGGTGGCAAGCGGTTCTGTGTGGTTTCTTCTATTCGGGAACGCGTGCCGGCACCATCTTCTCGCTCGAGTGGGACTGGTTGCAAGAACGCGAAGACGGCTATTGGTTCGACATTCCGGCGGGTGCTGTGAAGAAAACGCACAAGGCGATCGAAGTGCCGGTGCATCCTGCCTGGCTCAAAGCGATCTTGGGAATCCGCACATCGGATCCCAAGGTTTACCCGCGGCCGTTTTGCTACGAGCACTTCTCGACGCTACACGATCGCGCGCAAACGCTGGCCGGCATTCCCGCCGACAAACAGCTCAGCCCGCAAGCGTGGCGACGAACTCACGGCCAAGAGATGCTCAAACTCGGCGCGCGGTTCGGTATCAAGGCCGCGCAGCTCGCGCTCGATCATGCCGATTCGTCAACGACACTCGGCAACTACATCACACTCGCCACGATCATGCGGCAACTGCCCTTGATCGCCGAAGAGGAAGATCCGCGACAGGCCAAACTCTTTTAGCGCCAGCGGGCCAGCAATGCGCCCGCTTTGTCTTCTCGAAATCGTATGCAGCCAGGGCTATTCCCACCGTGCGGGTAGCGCTGGCTGTTGCCATTTGGGGGCACGTATGAAGACCTATCACTGGTTCGCTAACAGACAGCCCGCCGGCAGTGGCTTACGTCACTTCCATGGCACCACGGAAGCCAGGACCGTCAAAGAAGCCTGGGCCGCGGTTGACCTAGTGGTTGCGGAGCACGCGCGGCAAGGGCTTGTAAAAGGCGAGTTTAAGTTGTCGATTCGCCAGCGCGATCGGTGGTTCGCTAACCGCTGTGTCTATATCCATCCAAACCTTTTCAGGGAGGCAATCATTCATGGCAAATGATCTTTGGCGTATCGACGCCACCCACGAGGACGGCGGGGCATTTTGCCTGTTCCGCCACCAGCGCGACGACGCCGAAGCGGAGGCCTTCCGCCTGCGCTCGGCCGGCCGCTGGAGAGTCGCCATTCGCCCCGAGGCGATCGAACTCCACGCCGACACGGCCGCACGCCTGGTCGGCAGCATTTGGCCGCGGATCGACACGGCCGACCTGGCACGCCAGGCCAGTGACAACCTATCCCAAGCGCGGCAGCAGCTCGACAGCATCATCGAGCGCCGCGCCGCACGTTTTCATCGTTACGCCCGCTCTGGACGATCCCGCCGCTAGTACGAAACGCATCGCATGGACGCCCCACAACATCAACCACGCACTCGCCAGCAAGAGTTCCACTTTGTGCCGCGCGATCGCGGCGAGCAGCTCGACCTCCTTCGCGAGGCCGTGTTACCCGACGTGCGCGGCAAAGATGGCTGCCTGGTCAAAGCCTCAGTACTTAAAGCGGTGCTAGTGCGCATTGACCTCTATGCCGCCACGAATGGCGAATGCTACGCGTCGCAGCAGACGCTGGCCAACGTCACCGGCTATTCCCCGCGCACCATCAAGCGAGCTGTGGCGGCGCTCATTCAGCTCAGCCTGATTACGGACGATCGCTACCGCACCAAACACCACCGCATTGTCTGGAACGAGCTTGGGCTATTGGTGCCACCCGAGAAGCTGCCGCGGCGATCTCTGGCGATGCTCGACGATTCGCAGACAAGTGCCGTGGTGACCAAAAGCGCCCGAGCAACAAGTGCCGTGGTGACTACCAAAAGTGCCGTGGTGACCATGACAAGTGCCGTGGTGACACCCAAACCTTCTAGAAACACAAGAGAAACAAAACCTCCTTCTCCTTCACCCAATGCAACCGCTGACGCGTTGTGGCAGGCGGAGAAGGATTTTGCGCTGTGTGGAATCGACCGAACGGACTTGCTGGTGGCCATCGCCCAGCGGCGCGGCCTGTCGCCCGAGAAGTGCGCGGCGCTGGTGGCTCATTACCGCGAGCATGCCGCGGCCAAGGGCTGGAAGCCTGGCGTTTTGTATCGGCGCATCGAATGCGCGTTTCCCGACGACGACAATGCCGCGCGCTGGATGCCTGCCAGCGATACCGCGATTCGGTTGCAACGCATGCAGGCTTCGCCTGTGCACGCCCAACAGCGAGCCGAGCGCCAACGCCAGGCCGCGGCCGATCAAGCCGAGCAGGCCAAGCTAGAGGCCTTATACGGCGTTTGGCTCGATACGCGGCCGCGCGAGCGAGTGCTGGAGCTGGTGCGCTCGGCTTGCCCGTTCCTGCTGCCCAGCGTCAACACGAAAGGCCTGAGCGCGATCGCTCGCGAAGCGGTGCTGTCCTATCTGGCGCAGCATCCGCGCGAAGCCGAAGCCCCCGACTAGCGCGCACCTGTTGGTGTTTGCTCATCGTCACCCTTCGAGGAAATCAACATGATCGCCATAGCACGAAACCCCGCCATCGCCAAACGCGATGCGTGGAACGATCAGCACCCGCCTGGCACGTTCGTACGCGTGTGGCAATCGCTCCCCAAGGGCTTGTGGATCGTCGCGCCGACCAGTTCGGCAGCGTTCATCCACGGCCGCGGCGTAGCGGTGTATGTCGTCGGCTGCAGCGCGCCGGTGTACTTGTCGAACCTGGCACCGGTCGATCCGGCCGCGTTGCAGATGCTGCTGGGCGCAGATCCCGCGACCGCTTGCAACGCCGCTTTGGCCGATAGCGCCCGCGATTACCACCGCCAGGTCAATCAACGCGTTCGCGAGCGTGGGCTTTCGCAACTACCTGTGGGCGATCGAGGGGACCGATGAGCGACGACGACGCGAACCTGTTTATCAGCGATAGCTTTAGCATCGGCCCAACGCATGCTGACCAGCTCGACGAACCGCACGATGCGCCCACGGCTGACGACACCACGCAAGACAACCGTTCCTAAGCTAACGCAGCAGCAACCGCTGCTGGGCTATTGGAACTAACACACGGAGGTTTTTCTATGCTCGTTTTGAGCCGCAAGGTAGGCGAAACATTCACCATCGGCGAAGGTATCCGCGTGACGGTGTTTCGTGTCACTGGTAACCGCGTGACGATTGGCATTCAAGCGCCCAACGACGTGCGCATCCGGCGCGAAGAATTGGAGCTGTACGACGATCCCAAAACGCAAGGAACGCTAGATGAACGCGCCGCTTGATCCTTACGAAGTGGTCCGCGAAGAGGTCGGCGAAATTATGCGCGATCATATCGTTATCATGCCGGCGCATCCTCATTTGGTGTCCAGCATGGTTAGGCTCGACCGTCAGGCGTTCGCACAGTCGTGGCCGCTGCGCGAGCTGCGGGCGTTTGTGGCGTTGTCAGAAGCAAGCATTCGCGCACCCATGTGCCACCGTAGCTTGGTGGCGCTTGAAGGCGGTCGCCTGGTCGGGTTTCTGCTCGGCACGCTTCGCCGTGAAGAATCGCAGATTCACCGCTTGGCGGTCGCCGCGTCTTGCCGTCGGCGTGGCATTGGCCGGCGGTTGGCGTTTCACTTTCTGCGCGAGGCCCGCCCGAGCTGCTCGGCCATATCGTTTCTGGTGCGTGAAACGAATCTGGGCGGCTTATGCTTCCTGCGGTCGATCGGTTTTCGCACGCCGGGCTATGGCGCTTTGCAGGCGGACGCGTTCCCCGATGGCGAAACCGGCGTGGTGCTGCTGCGCCAGTTGGCGGCGGTTCCCTTCGTCGTGCAGAGGGCCGAGTGATGCAAATTCGTTGCTACTGTCCCCGCCGCGAAAAACTGTGGAAAGACAACGGGGACGGTTCGTTTTCCGCGCACGTCAACACGGACCACGGCCTGGTCGAAGTGTTCACGTATGTCGGCGACGAACGCCACCGCGCCTTCACAAGTTTGCATCTTTACCTCGCGATAGCGAGGAGAAGCCAAGAGTTTGTCCTAAGTGCAAATCCGCAAACTGGGATCGCCCAAAGAAGTTTGAGCGGAAGTAGTCGACGCTAGACCGAAAGAAGGGATTGCTTACTGAGCGCGCGTGCGCATACAATTCTAGCACCATCATGGTTCATCCGTGGTGAATATTACATAGCCCCGATGTCCAAGGTTTGGCGACTGATGGACATCGGGGCTTTTTCGTTATCGTACTATTCGTAATTTCGGCTCGTCGTCAGGCAAGAATACCTCTCTGAATTCGTCCTCTAGCGACAACATCGTTGCACTAAGCTCAGCTAGCGAATATTTCCGCTCTGCCGTATACATGCCGATTATCTGGCGCAACATCGTAGGCTTTTCCGGTTCAAGCTGGTTCGGTTCGTTCTTGCGATAACCAAGTTGGCTGATGCGTACGCAAAGTGACTGGTATTGCGCGGGCGTGATGGCTTCTGTGTCCTTTGCTTTCCGAATAAGAGCCTGCATCGCCACCTTCCACTTGAGCTTGAGCATCGCCGCTTTAGCGATGGTCATGCCGCGAAGTTCTTGCTTTATCTCGGCTGACGGCATTAAGAACTCAGACGCAAATCGATCCGCTTCCGACTCCGCATCTGGCGTTGGGATGCGGTGCATGATGATA
>JAEZGD010000582.1 GCA_023417165.1 Planctomycetota bacterium | reverse complement strand
CTATAGCTTGAATGGGAAGTCCGGCGAGATCACCTGGAAGTTTGCGATCGCCGATCAGATCCGCTGCTCGCCTACTGTCATTGAGAATCGGTGCTTCTTGGCGGGCTGCGATGGCAAGCTACACATTGTCGATCTCGACAAAGGCGCGGCGGTCGCCGACGTACCGATCGAATCGCCGACCGGCAGCACGCCTGCGGCGCGCGGCGACATGGTTTACTTCGGCAACGAAGGGGGCGTCTTCTTCGGCATTAACTGGAAAGAAGCCAAGACTATCTGGACGTGGCAGGACGACCGCCGCACGCAGGCGTTTCGCAGTTCAGCCGCCGTCACGGACAAGGCCGTGATCATTGGTGGTCGCGACAAAGTGGTCCGCGCGTTTGAGCCGCTCTCGAATAAAGAAATCTGGAAGTTCACCACGCGCCGCGCGGTCGATTCCTGTCCCGTGGTGGTTGGCGAGCGCGTGTATGTTGCGGTTACCGACGGCAATCTCTACGCATTGAATCTGGCCGACGGCAAAGAAGTTTGGAAGTACGAAGCGGGCGGCGGCTTCAGCGGTAGCCCCGCCATTGCAGATAGTAAGTTGGTGATCGCCAATGATAAAGGAACCGTGTTTTGCTTCGGCGGGAAGTAACGCCCTCGCAGAGACGATAACGCCCCACCGGCGGTTTCGCGAACGGCTGATCGTTCCGTTGTCCATGAAGTTGAATCAAAGGCTCACGCCTTCCCGCGCAGAAAGATGCCCATGTCCACCGAAGCCGTGAAAACCGAAGTCGGCAGCTACTTCGTTTCCAACTATCCGCCGTTTTCGGTCTGGAACGAAAGCTATCTACCGCAACTGCGCACCGCCTTGGAGCAGCCGCCGCGCGCTGTGCCGCTGGGGCTGTACCTGCACATTCCGTTCTGCCGCAAACGCTGCAAATTCTGCTACTTCCGGGTCTATACCGACAAACGCGCCGATGACATCGAGACGTATGTCTCGGCCTTGTCGCGTGAGATCGAACTGGTCAGCCATGTGCCGGCGATGGGCGATCGTCCCTTTCGCTTCGTCTATTTTGGCGGCGGCACGCCGTCGTTCCTCTCGGCGAAACAGTTGACGTCGCTGGTTGACCGCTTGCGCGCGAATATCAATTGGGACAAGGCCGAAGAAGTGACCTTCGAGTGCGAGCCCGGCACGCTCTCAGAGCCAAAGGTGCATACCTTAAAAGAACTGGGTGTGACACGTCTCAGCCTGGGCGTCGAGAATTTCGGCGACGCAATTCTCGAAGAAAACGGTCGCGCGCATCTCTCGGGCGAAGTCTATAAAGCCTGGAACTGGATCCAAGCGGCTGGCTTTGCGAACGTCAACATCGATCTCATCAGTGGCATGGTGGGCGAGAACTGGGACAACTGGAAGGACAGTATTCAGCGCACCATTGCGTTATCGCCTGACAGCGTGACGATCTATCAGATGGAACTGCCGTTCAACACGGTCTATTCCAAGGATATCCTCGGCAATCACATCGAGACGCCGGTCGCCGACTGGCCCACGAAGCGCGCCTGGCTGAGCTATGCCTATGACGAATTGCAGGCGGCCGGCTATCACGTCAGCAGCGCCTATACGCTGGTCAAAGATCCGCAGAAGGTCAACTTCAGCTATCGCGACAACCTGTGGCAAGGCTCGGATCTGTTAGCCACGGGCGTGGCGAGCTTTGGTCACATCAGCGGCGTGCACTATCAAAACCAGACGGAATGGGGCGACTATATCGCTGCGCTCCTCGAGCGTAATGAACTGCCCCTCAAACGCGCCTATGTCCCCACGCCCCACCAGGCGCTGGTGCGCGAGATGATTTTGCAACTCAAGAAGGGCTATTTGAACGCGGGCTACTTCCGCGACAAGTTTGGCGTCGAGATCTTCACCGAGTGGGAGCCCATTTGGCGCGAGTACGTGGCCGCTGGTTATGCGACTCTCGACAACGATCGCGCTCAACTGAGTCGTGAAGGGCTGCTGCGCGTCGATGCGCTAATTCATGCATTTTTCGAGCCGCAGCATCAGCAGGTTCGTTACACATGAGCGAGCCGCTGACCTTCATGATGGGCAAGTTCGCGGCCCAGTTTCCCACCGATCGCCAGTACGCCAAGAATCACATGTGGGCGCAGCGCACGCCTGCGGGCGCGATCCGCTTTGGCTTTTCCGCCTATGCGGTGCGGCTGCTGCAAGACGTGTACTTTTTGGACTGGATTGTCGACGCGGGGACGACGGTGTCCGAACGCCAGCAGATTGGCGCGATCGAAAGCAAAAAGGCCGAAAGCGATCTGTTCGCGCCGCTCGCCGGGCGATTGGTGCGATTCAACGAAGAACTGTTGGGCGATCCCTCGGCGATCAACGTCGCGACGTACGACGGCGGGTGGCTGTTCGAACTCGATGCGCCCAGCGAAGCATTGCTCTCCCCCACCGCCTACCTGGAACACCTGGCCAGCGTCTGGGAAGTGACCCAACGCACAATTAAAGGCCAAATGAACGAGTAGGATTGCAGATCGCCGATTTCGGAGTGCAGATTGTCGGCGTATGATAGAGCTCGCCCGTCGACTATCCGCAATCGGAATTCCTCAAGCAGCAATCATCTTCACCCATGGCGCGTCTCACCGTAGTTTTATCGCAAGGCCAAAGCCAGAACCCGGCCAAGCGCGACCTGGAAGAAAGCATCGTCGGCGCGCTGCTCCTGGAGCGCGGCATCGACGTGGTGGTGATTCCGCACCTGTACGACTTGCAGGCGGAAGGGACCGGAGTGCTGGCGCTGCAAGGCGTCGGCGGCCACATGGTCGTGTTGAGTTGGCTCTTTGAACGCGCCACGCGCTGGACGCTCGATCGCCACAATGTGCGCGGCCAACTCGGCCAATCGTTGCTGAAACCCGCCGACGAAGAGGACGACGAGGACGAAGAGCCCGAGGCTTCCGCAGAAGCCGACGACAAAGAGCGCGTGATCGATCAGCGCGACCTACCCAAACGCAAGATCTATTGCCTCGACTTGCGCACGAACAATCGCGCCGACGTGTTCGTGGCAGAGATCAAGCGGATCTACGACGAGCTGAATACGAAGGTCGTCAGCCTGATGGATTGGGTCGGCGGCTCGCCAGCGCCGCAGCAGCTGGAGCGGTTTGTTGCGCCGACCAATGATACGGCGCTCAACGCCAGCGGCACATTGGCCGAGGCCGCGCCGCAGGTAGTGCGCATTGAAGAATCCCCGGAGCGCCGCTGGTATCCGGTCATCGATTACAGTCGCTGCACCAATTGCATGGAATGCATCGATTTCTGCTTGTTTGGCGTCTACGGCGTCGACAAGGTCGAGACAATCCTGGTCGAGCAGCCTGACAACTGTCGCAAAGGCTGCCCGGCGTGCAGCCGGGTTTGCCCCGAAAACGCGATCATCTTCCCGCAGCATAAAACGCCGACCATCGCCGGGGCGAATGAAGTGGCTGGCAGCCTCAAGATCGACCTGTCGGCCCTCTTTGGCGCGCCGGCTAACGCCGAAGACGCGCTGGCGGTGGCTGCCAAGGAACGTGACGAGCAACTGGTGATGGCGGGCCGCGATGCGGTGGGGCTCAGCGTCGGGATTCCCAAACGCCAGGCGAATAAGCCCGATGAGCCCAAGGATGATCTCGATCGGCTCATCGATGGGCTGGATGAGTTGGATATCTAGGCCGACGGTCCCGTCAACTGCACGAGTTCCGGCGCCTTGGGCGGCGGCGGTTGGCGCGTGTCTTTCCAGTTTTCCAGCTTGAAGTGCTTGGTGTACGCGCCGTAGTCGTTGAAGAAAAAGTGCTTTGCGATGCGATACGCCCAGCTCTTTTCGGGAATCTCTTCGTCCGGGTTGTATTGCGACGGACGCGTCTGCAT
>JAEZGD010000524.1 GCA_023417165.1 Planctomycetota bacterium | reverse complement strand
ACCTGGTACAGCGGACCCTGTTCCGGAGTGGCATCGCTCAGCATGCCGACTTCGAGCAGCTCCAAGTCGCCAGCGCCCGGCGCACCGACGATGACCGGCGGGGCTCCGATCGGCGCGGGAATCCAACCGACCTGGTGCCAGGCGGGATCGGGGCAGTAGTGACGAACGCAAGGCTCGTAGCTCCCCTTGGCCATGCAGTGACGGACCAGCAAGTTGATCACGTGATGGCAATCAGCCTTGCCTTTCGTGGGCGTGCCGCAGAACTTGCCGACCGGACCGCCGTGACCACCATGCTGCACATGGCCGCCAATGCCTTTCACGTTGATTCCATGCTTGCCGGGGCCACCACCCACCTTGCCGCCCAGCACATTGCCGACCGGGGCTTGGATCGGTGCGCCCGCCTTGGGATTGCCGATGCCGACGCGCGGATTGGCTCCCGAAGCGTTGCCGAGCAGGTTGTTGCGAACATTGCGTTGCAGCACGTTCGCGTTCACATTCGGCAGGTTGCGATTGACTGCCTGCGAAGGCAGTCGCTGGTGCATGCCAGGGTTCGCGATCTTGTTGCTGACGCCGATGGGCGAGTGGCCCGGCGACGACAATCGCTGCGTTGGCATTTTCGAGATTTGGCTTTGCAGGCGTGGGCCGCTCAGGGAACGAAAGCTGTTGCCGCCGCCGGAGTGGGATGGTGCTCGCATGCTGCTGCGCATGTTTCCGCCGCCTCCACCACCACCGCCGCCCATCGAAAAGCCCTTACCGGCATAGACGTTGCCGCTGCCGAGCGACAAGACGGTCGCCAGCGCGGTCAGAGTTAACAAGTGTGTGAAATGACGTTTCATAACCATCGTCCTAGATGAAAAGTTGATTTGTTTCAGGAAAGTCGCGGACGCGGCCCTCTACGGAGGCTAGGCGGAAAGCGGCAGCCACTGTTACACGCTTGGTGGCGAGAATCGTGGCTGCTCCCTCATAGGCGAGGTGCTTTACAGGTCATAAGAAAAGCCCGGCGGCCGCTTTCGCAGTCGTCGGGCTTGGGAAAGGGCAGGTCAATCGCCAGGCCGCAAAAGGGTTAAGTGTGCGACCGGCCTGCGATTTACCAGCAACCCCAGTACGAGGTGTAGTAGGTGTACACCGGGCGGTAGCAGACTTGGTAATACGGCTGGTAGCAGTAGTAGCTATAGCTGTAGTACGGCGAGTAGCAGTAGTTCGAATAGCCGCCATAACCACCGTATCCGCCATAGCCGAACCGGCGGAAACAGGCCTCGATCGCTTGGTCCGACTTACCGCTGCCCGCTTGCTCGCTCAGACTGTCGATATCCAGGTTGGCCGTCGGATCATCGATCGACGCCTGGGCGTCGGTAATCGCGGCCACCTTCAAATTGGCCACGTGGTTCAGCACGTCTTCTTCGGCAAACACCGTGGTAGCCAGCAAAGCCAGGGGCACAACCGCAAGTAAAATTCGCTTCAACATCGTCCGTCTCCTTCATCACCCGGCAGCAATGGTTTGGGAAACTGCGATCCTGCCGGTTGTTCGCGTTCCCATCGTGTCTCAACACTTTGCGAAGCGGTTGACCGAAGCAGTTGTTACATCGCCGGACAGGATTTCTGAAGACGCCGGCGAAGAAGCGAGAATCGCGAGAACAAGGTCGAGCCGACCAAGAACGACAACAGCCGGCTTCGCTGGTTAATACGTCAGCGAAGCCGGCTGTCAGTTTTTTGATCAATTGCGAATGCTCGCTCAATCCGCCGGCAGCAGTTCAATCACGGAAAAGATCGCGCGATGGTCCGATGCCACCTCTTCGTCCAGTACTTTGCTTTCGATCACTTTCCAACGCTCGCCGGGGCGATACAAGATGAAGTCGATTTGCGTCGTGGGCTTCTGGCTGGGGAATGTCGGTGACGCTTTGTGCGTCGTGGGCGTCCAATGCTTTTCGAACGCCTCAAGCGTCTTGCTGTCAGGCGAGTCGTTGAGATCGCCTGCCAACAGCGCGGGCGCCGTCGGCATCAACTTGAACATCTCGTTGATCTGCTTGACCGACGCCAGACGCTCCGCATCGTTCGGACGATGATCGAGATGCGTGGCCAAAAAACGTAGCGGCTGCTTCAGACCAGGAACTTCTAGTTCGGCTTCCAGCACGCCCCGTTGTTCGCCTTGGCCGACGACAGGCAGCGGGTGGTTCTCGTGCCGCGTGATTTCAAAACGCGACAGCAGCGCGTTGCCATAGTTGCCGCCTTGCAGCTTGATGTTGCCGCCAAACGCCGACTGCATGCCGGTCAGTCGCCCGAGCTCCGCCGGTTGATCGACCTTGTCTGAACGCATGACGTTCTGATCGACTTCCTGCAAAGCGACAATGTCCGGCTTCACCGATTTGATCACGTCGGCGATGCGCTGCAAATCTAACTTGCGATCGATGCCTTCAGCATGATGAATGTTGTAGCTCAGCACGCGTAAGCGCAACGGACCCTCGGCCTCTGCTGCGGGCAACGAGGAGCTCAGCCACAAGAAGGCGCTGAGACAGACAATTCCAGTTAGCAGGCGAGTGAGCATAGCGGCAATTAACCTGACTACAAAGTTTAGCGGCGAAACAGAAACGATGTCTTAGTTTAGTCAACCCCGAGCGGGAGTCGACGGAGGGCATCGGGAAGAGGGGGC
Source organism: Planctomycetota bacterium (assembly GCA_023417165.1). Classification (GTDB taxonomy): domain Bacteria; phylum Planctomycetota; class Planctomycetia; order Pirellulales; family Pirellulaceae; genus JAEZGD01. The sequence goes on along the minus strand of JAEZGD010000524.1, from coordinate 4,310 downwards.
GTGGCGCCCGACTGTGAACAAACATACGCCGCGACCCGGCCCGCCCAGGCATTAATGACATCGAGCGGCAGTCCCTTGCGCAAGCCCATCACCAAAGTGGCCGTAAACGAATCGCCAGCGCCTACCGTATCGCGAACCGTCGTTGTCACGCCTGGCAGGTCGCTGTACTCGCCAGACTTGCTTAGTAACGCCGCTCCCTTCCCACCGCGCGTCAGCGCTACCAGGCCGAGCGAAAAGCGATCTAGAATTTGCTGCAGTCGCTGGCGCTCGTCGCCGTGAAGAGACAGCATGTCGGACAGAGTGCGCAGCTCATCGTCATTCAACTTCAAAACGTTCGCCAGCGCGATCGATTCGAGAATCAACGTCTCATTCCAGTAAGGCGTCCGCAGATTCACGTCCAAGATGCGCAGGCAATCGTCAGGCGTGCTGCGCACAAACCGGCGAATCGTGTCTTGCGAAGTCTGACGGCGCTGGGCCAGCGTGCCAAAGCAAACGGCGCTAGCGCTCGCTGCCAGACCTTCTAGCGATTCCGTCCAAGCAAGATGATCCCAAGCGGTGTCCTCGGGAAACTCGTAGCTGGCGTGCCCCTGCGAATCGAGTTGGACGAGCACTTGCGCGGTTGGCTGCTCATTGGTGGCGACATACTTCGCATCGACACCATGTTGGGCGAATTCAGCAAGTGACTGGCGACCCAGATCGTCGCGACCGACAGCGCTGACCATCACGGCCTGACCACCGAGCGCTGTAATATGGCACGCAAAGTTCGCAGGCGCGCCACCAAACCGCGCGCCTGTGGGAAACACGTCCCACAACACTTCGCCTAAGCCGATAATGGCTGTTCGCGACATATGCAAAGCTTCCTATCCTTCGTGTTCACACATAAACGTTGCACCATACCTGTCGATCCCCACGCATGGTAAACGTTTGATGGTCAAAGGTGGGGCATTTTACAGCGATTGTGCTGCGCAGCCATAAGTTTACAGGCAATTCATTGGCCGCGCTACTTGTGAAGACATTATCGGGACGTTAGATAACATCTCCTATTGAAACGCCGCTGTGATTCGTCTGAAATTTCTATTTACAGCTAGTCAGTCGATTATCCGCAAATTGATCATCGCGCGCGGTATTCTTGGCTCGTTTCGAATCTGAACTGCGGATCAAAAGCTTTCTCGGAGCCATCGGTCCCGTAAGCAGCTTGATGAATCTGGCAGAAGTTCCGTGGGTTAAGGTGTTCTTGTGATAGTTGCACTCACCAAGGAGAGTTCGAATGAGCACGCTCGTAGTTGTGGGTTACGACGATCCGTTTAAGGCTGAAGAAGTCCGTTTGAAGCTGCAGAAAATGCAGCAAGAATATCTCCTCGATTTGGACGATGCGGTCGTTGTCGTAAAAGACAAGAACGGCAAGATCAAACTTCACCAGGCCATCAACATGACGGCCGCCGGCGCAGTTAGTGGCGGTTTCTGGGGAACGCTGATCGGTCTGATCTTTCTTAACCCCATCTTGGGAATGGCGCTTGGGATGGCTTCGGGCGCCGTTTCTGGCGCGCTGACCGACGTCGGTATCAACGACAACTTTATGAAAGAGTTGGCGGCGACCCTTTGTCCGAACAGCTCGGCCCTGTTTGTGTTGGTGCGTCAGATGACGCCTGACAAGGTGCTTGGCGAACTGGAAGGGACCGGCGGCAAGATTTTGAAGTCGTCTCTTTCGCACGAAGACGAAGCGAAGTTGCAAGTCGCTCTGAGCGCAGCCACGCCGGCGTAGCGCGATTACTTCTGAAGCGGCCAGGGCTGCTCGGCAATCAAGGCTCCGAGCAGCTTGGCGAATCGCGATTTACTGAAACATTGGCATTGATTCCGCAGGTTTGTTTTGGCGACATTTATAACCGTTTTTCGAGATCGCGTCTGGCAGTGGATGGTCCTAGCGCTCGCGGTGGGTCACGGTGCTGTGGGCTGTTCCTCGTCGGGGACGGCACCGCCAGAAGTGATCCGCCCTGTGAAGACGATGGTCGTCGTCGCCGGTGAACCCGCGCGGACCCGCACGTTTCCCGGGCAGGCCGATGCCTCGAAACGCGTGGAACTCGCGTTTCAGGTGGCGGGGCTGCTTGTGGATCTGCCTGTCAAAGAAGGACAGAAGGTTGCCAAAGGCGAAGTTATCGCTCGGCTGCGGCAAGATGAATTTGAAGCTCGGCTCAAGTCGCTGCAAGGCGATCTGGATCAAGCCCGAGCGCGTCTGACCGCCCTGCGCATGGGCGAACGGCCAGAGGAACAACGTCGTCGTGAATCCCAGGTGCGTGCCGCCGAAGCGCGCTTGGCCAACGCCCGGGCAGAGTTGGATCGCTCGTCACGCCTGGTGCAAAGCAGCGCTGTTTCACGTTCGGCGCACGAGCAAACCGAAACCGCGTATCGCATCGCGCAAGAAGATTACGAGTCGGCGCTGCAGCTGTTCGAAAAAGGGACGATTGGCCGCGAGGAAGATATTAACGCGCAAGAGGCGCAGGTGCGGGCGTTGGAAGGGCGCGTGGTCGAAGCAAACATTCAACTGGCCGACAGTACGCTGCGTGCGCCCTACGATGGCGTCATCGCCCGGCGACTGGTCGAACAGAACCAGAACATTCGCGCTCAAGAGGCCGTGGTGCAGTTCCAGGATGTCGACGAGATCGAAATCGCGGTCGATGTGCCCGAGGCGGTCATGGCTGCTGACCTGCGAGCTGCCGATATCGTGCAACTGGTCGCCGAGTTCAGCGGTGCGCCGGGGCTGGAATTTCCCGTTCAAATTCGCGAGATCGCGCAAGCTGCCGATCCGATGACACAGACCTTTCAGGTGCGCGTCGCCATGCAAGCGCCGAGCGAAGCTCGCATTCTTCCCGGCATGTCGGCCACGGTGTCGATGACTTATCGCCGCGCCAGCATTCTGGGCCAGCGCTTGTTGGTGCCCAGCACTGCTATTACCACCAATGATCGCGGCGAGTCGATCGCCTGGATTATCGGTGACGATCAAACGGTGCGCAGCCAGACAGTGCAATTGGGCGAGGCGTTAGGCGGCGAGATCGAAGTGACCAAGGGCCTTGCGCCAGGCGAGCGCATTGCAATCGCGGGCGTGACCTTCTTGCGCGAAGGGATGAAGGTCCGTGATTTGGGCGATGGATTGGGAGGCCGCCAACCATGAACATTGGCGAGTTTTCCGTCCGCAATAATCGAATTCTTTATGCGTGCATGCTGTTCGTCCTCGTGGGCGGGCTAGTGGCGTATCGAAACTTGGGCCGCTTGGAAGATCCCGAGTTCACGATCAAAGAGGCGCTGATCATCACGCCTTATCCCGGCGCGAGCGCGGAAGAAGTGGCCAAGGAGGTCACCAATCCGATCGAGAACGCCTGCCAGCAATTGGGGCAACTCTTACGGGTTGAATCCGAATCGACGCGCGGGCGCTCCGTGGTCTCGGCAGTCATTCAGGACCGCTACGACAAGCATCGCATTCCCCAGGTGTGGGACGAATTGCGCCGCAAGATCAACGATGCCCAGAGCGAGTTGCCCCCTGCGGTCCGCGGCCGATCGATCGTGGTCGACGACTTCGGTGACGTCTACGGCATCTTCTTGGCGATCTCTGGCGATGGCTTTACGCAGCCTGAACTGCGGCGCTATGCCGAGTTTTTGCGTCGTGAATTGCTATTAGTGCAGGGGATCCAAAAAGTAGATCTCTTTAGCGAGCAACAGGAAGTCGTTTATTTAGAAATCTCGCGTCAGCGTTTGGCGCGCTTGGGCATTAACGAGCAGCAGATCTACTCGCTGCTGCAAGCGAAGAATATCGCCGCCGATGGTGGACGCGTGCGCGTGGGCGAGGAGCACATCGCCCTCGATCCGCATGGCAGCTTTGAATCGGCAGAAGCGATGCTCGACCTGGTGATCGGTTCCGACCAATCGGGGCGGCAATTGCTATTGCGCGATGTGGCGACGCTGCAGCGCAGCTACCAAGATCCGCCGCGCCGCATCTTGCGTTACGATGGTCGCCCCGGCATTGGCTTGGGCATCTCGACCGTCAGCGGCGGCAACGTCGTCACGGTGGGCCAAGGCGTGCGCCGCAAGCTCGACGAACTTAAAGTGAATCAGCCCATCGGCATCGAGATTGGCGAGATCAACTTTCAGCCTGAAGCCGTTCAATTTGCCACCACCGATTTCGTCTGGAATCTGATCAAAGCGGTAACCATCGTCTTTGTGGTGCTGCTGTTTGCCATGGGGCGCAAGACTGGCCTGATCATTGGCGCGGTCCTGTTCATGACCATCATGGCGACCTTTCTGGTTATGTACTTGATGGG
>JAEZGD010000497.1 GCA_023417165.1 Planctomycetota bacterium | reverse complement strand
GCGATCGACTGAATGAGTTGCTTGTCGGCGATGCTCCAGATTTGCACCTCGCCGCTGCGGCCAGGATTGCCGCCGCTGACGGCCAGCTTCGTGCCATCTGGCGAGAAGACCGCCGACTCGATTCGCTCGCTGAGGCCGACCAATCGCGCGACGAGCTTCGTGGGCTGCGCGGCATCTGTAGGCACTTCGTGCAGCAGCACTTCGTGATAGCCGGCGATGGCCAAGAGTTTGCCGTCGGGCGAGAAGTCGAGCGAGTTAATCACCGGCGGCGCGGGATACGTCGGCGGATGCTCCATGTCGATGACCGTGCGGTTCGACTGCGGCGTATCGTCTTTCGCGCCCTGGGCGATCCAGGTTTTGATCAGCTCCAACTGCGGCTGCGTCAGTGGCGGCTTTTCCTTGGGCATCGCCGCCTGGCCGTTTTCAGGCGTGATTTGCGTGAGCAGCGCGCTCTTGGCGGGTTCGCCTGGCACGATGGCCGCTTCAGCCGATTCGCCCCCTTTGAGCAGTTGCTCGAAGGTGGTCATCACGTATTCGCCGCCCTGCTTGGCCGGTTGATGACAGCCTTGGCAGTTCGCCTGAAAGATCGGGCGGATTTGCTTGAAGTAACTGACAGCCGCGGGCTCTTCGGCGTAACTTGGCGCCGCCGCGCTACTTACGACCAGGATTGCCACCACCAACGAGCGCAGCATAAGCCACCCCGGGGCCAGAACAGGCGGGACCAGGCACTCGCCTGGCGCGATAGGAAAGGGAACTCCGTCGCCATTCTAGCCCCGTGAGGGGGAAACCGCAAATTTTGCGAAAGTTCGGGCGGGGGCAAAGAGAGGAAAGGTGTCACGCCAAGACGCGAAGGAAGGAAAGGAGAGAAAGGAATGTGATGGGCAATGATCGCGGTGTTTCTCTTGTTCTTCTTCTACCTCTCTTCTCTTCTTCCCCTTCGCGTCTTTGCGGCTTGGCGTGACATCCCGCTTCAGGCGAGGCGCGAATTCAGGGGACTGACGTCCCCCGCTCGGGATGTTGGCTATTCGCTATTAATTAATAGTGCGGCGGTTTCTCGGCCAGCGGGTCGCGGGGCTCTTGCAGGCGGCCTTCGAGTTCCAGATGGCGATCGGCCATGGCGCGCAACTGCCGTTCCAGCAGATCGATGCGCGCGGTCGCTTGCAGCAGCACCTCGTTCAGCTCGTTGGTGCGCCGCTCCAGGTGCGTGAACAGAATCTCCAGATTCGTCACGCGGTCGGCGAGCGAGGGGGGATTCGGAGGGGCCGAACTGGTCATGAAAGGCTCTTTCTGGCAAGTCTGTGGTCAATTCGCCCTGGCGGCGCGTGGGCGCAGCTCGTGAAATCATCATGAGTTACGTTCTGGCAGGCCGCTAGTGCGTTGACGGCCCCGCGCCGCGACCGCTAAACTGACCGGTTTGTCACGACTGTCCCCCACCCGACCCATCCGGATCGAGAGCAAGTCCACGCATGTCCGTCGCTACCAGCAGCATCGAACAACTGGCTATCAATACCATTCGCACCCTGTCGATGGACGGCGTGCAAAAAGCCAATAGCGGCCATCCCGGCACGCCGATGGCCCTCGCGCCGTTGACCTATACGTTGTGGAATCAAACGCTGCGTTACGACCCGGCGCAACCGCAGTGGCCGGGGCGCGATCGCTTCGTGCTGTCGTGCGGTCACGCTTCGATGCTGCTCTATAGCATCCTGCACCTGGCCGAAGTGAAGCGCGAAGACGGCAGCCCGTCGATCTCGCTGGAAGACCTGCAAAACTTCCGCCAGATGAACAGCCCCTGCGCAGGGCATCCCGAATACGGCTACGCGCCCGGTATCGAAACCACCACCGGTCCGCTGGGCCAAGGCCTGGCCAATAGCGTCGGCATGGCGATGGCCGCCAAGTGGTTCGCCGCGCGCTACAACAAGCCAGGCTTCGATCTGTTTGGCTACAACACCTTTGCCCTGTGCGGCGACGGCGACATGATGGAAGGCGTCGCCTGCGAAGCCGCTTCGCTCGCCGGGCATCTGAAGCTCGATAATCTCTGCTGGGTCTATGACGACAACCACATCACCATCGAAGGCGAAACTGACCTGGCCTTCAGCGAAGATGTCGGCAAGAAGTTCGAAGGCCTGGGCTGGCACGTGGTGAAGGTCGCCGACGCCAACGACACGGTCGCTTTCGGCAAGGCTCTCGAAAGCTTCCAACAGACCAAGGACAAGCCGACGCTGATTATCGTCCGCAGCATCATCGGCTATGGCGCGCCGAACAAGCAGAACACTCACGGCGCGCACGGCGCTCCGCTGGGCGAAGACGAAATCAAGCTCGCCAAGAAGTTCTATGGCTGGCCAGAAGACAAGAAGTTCTACGTGCCTGACGAAGTCCGCGAGCACTTCCAGAACGGCGTCGTCGCCCGTGGCGCACAGCAGCACCAAGAGTGGGACGAGCAGTTCGCCAAGTACAAGCAGCAGTTCGCGCAAGAGGCGCGCGAGCTGGAAGCGGTTTGGAATCGCGAACTGCCCGAAGGCTGGGAAGCCGCGCTGCCGACCTTCGCCGCCGATGCCAAAGGTTTGGCGACGCGCGTCAGCAGCGGCAAAGTGCTGAACGCCATCGCGCCGAAGTTCCCCTGGCTGGTTGGCGGTTCGGCCGACCTCGCGCCGTCGACGATGACCAATCTCGACGCGCCGGAAATGGGCCACTTCGAAGCCCACAACTATGGCGGTCGCAACCTGCACTTCGGCATTCGCGAACACGCCATGGCGGCGATCTGCAACGGCATGTCGCTCTCCGGTATTCGTGCTTACGGTGCGACGTTCTTTGTCTTCACCGATTACATGCGCGGGGCGATGCGGCTCAGCTCGATCATGCATCAGCCGGTGCTGTACGTGCTGACGCACGATTCGATCGGCCTGGGCGAAGATGGTCCGACCCATCAACCGGTTGAACACCTGGCCGCGATGCGGGCGATTCCGCGCATGGTCGTGCTGCGTCCTGGCGATGCCAACGAAGTCGCCGAAGCCTATCGCGCGCTGCTGAAGATCACCGATCGCCCGGTGAGCCTGGTGCTGTCGCGTCAGAACGTGCCGACCTTTGATCGCACAAAGTTCGCCCCGGCTGCCGGCGCGGCCAAGGGTGCGTATGTGCTGGCCGATGCCGCCAATGGCAAGCCGGAAGTGATCATCATCGGCACCGGCAGCGAACTGACGATCGCCGCCCAGGCGTACGAGCAACTGACGGCCGAAGGCATTGCCGCCCGGTTGGTGAGCATGCCGAGCTGGGAGCTGTTCTGCGCTCAGGATCAGGCGTATCGCGACAGCGTGCTGCCGCCGCAAGTGAAGGCTCGCGTGGCGATCGAAGCCGGCATTCGCCAAGGCTGGGACCGCTGGATCGGCGACGCTGGGCGGTTCGTTGGCATGAACAACTTCGGTGCTTCGGCCCCGTTCAACAAGCTGTACGAGTTCTATGGCCTGACGCCCACCCGCGTCGTCGCCGAAGCCAAAGCCGCGCTAGGCAAGTAGGAGCGCGGGCATCCTGCCCGCTGGCTGCTATCTGTATTTTGGGGTGCCACGGGCGTCCTCGCCCGTGCTGACTCCTGGCGAGCGGCTTGCACCCTCATCGTCTGCCGACTTCGTGCCTTTTCCTTGTGGCGCGAAGTCTTGCGAAACGTTTGCCAACCAAGCGTTTTCTCTTCTGTAGTCCTCGCGCCAATTCCAGACGACTACGTAGGCCGCTCGCTCCGTCGAGCGGCAAATCTGGGCGTGGTTGGTGTGTTGCGCAGGAAGCCGGCCATGGCGAACGCCTGCCTTCGTGGTACTGCTAGCATTCCGCAGAGATTTCCCTCTCGCGGCGCGAGAGGACTACTTTCGGTCTTTCACGTAATCATGCTTATGCAGCCCATTACGATATATGCCTTGGAGTGTCCCGCCACGGAAGAAGCGGCCGTCCTTCAGCGGATCAATGCCTCGCTCGCGAAGATCAAACGTACAACTTCGCGCGCCACTCAGAAGACGCTGTTGGACTCGCGAAAGCCCTTTGTGCACAAGCACTACTACTGGAACCTGAACCGCGACTGCGGTGTCTATTTCGAACTGCTGGCCAATCAAGACTTGAAGGGGAAGCTCCATTGCCCTGGAAGTCCACAAGCTGGTCTGTTGCTGATGTTTGTTTTGCAAACGCATGCTTACAAGCATGCTCAGCCGCTGAAAAAGTCGCTCCAATATGTCGAGCGAGTCCTCAAGTGCCTGGCCGTGCCGTATGAACTCGTCGGCGAAGGGGACGATCGAGAAGTTGTCGAGCAAATGCTGCTGCAAGGTTGAAACGCAGCCAAGTCCCGCCCCTTTCAGCAAGGGAACGTGCCTGACCGGGGCGACGTTGATTAACCTCTTGCGGAGCGAGAGGACTACTTTGCGGAGTCAGGGGTGGACTTTTCGCTCTCGCCTTGGCGGGCGAAGCGGGGAATAATGGCGGGTGACCGTGCCGAAGGGTTAGTCGCATTCTCTCCACGAGGCTTCGCGTGACGTCTTCCCGCACTCCAGCGATTGGTACACCTGCCGCAGCGTGGGTGCTGCTGGCCGTGGTCGTCGGCCTGTCGCTGCAAGTGGCGGCCGCGCCCGAGATTGGCGTGCCGCTGATCGCACTCGCCCTGCTGGCGGCGGGATTTGTTGTCTTTGTGCTAGCTAGCAGCGAACTAGAGCGCGATGTCGTGCACATGGCGCTCTTAGGTGCGGTGCTCGGCGGAGTGGGCGAAGCTTGGCTGCTCGGGACGCAGTGGTGGCATGGAGCCCTGTTTGGCCTGCTTGTCGGTGGGCTGATCGGCGACGAGATTCAACTGTCGCGCAAGTGGCTCAGGCTCACCCGCTTCGCCAAGGCGGAAACCCGCTGGTGGCAGCGCTCGCGTCCGCAGTGGGTGTGGCTGCCGCGCATTGTTTGGAGCTGCGTGGCTGGGCTATTCGTCGCGGCGGTGGGTCTGTTGGTGATGTACGCCCCGCAGGTCGCCGGGCAAACGTCGCTGTTGCCCGATTGGCTCGAAGTCTTTCAAGAACGCCGTCTGCAAACGCCGGCGTGGATGAATATGGCGCACACCTGGTTTGCGCTGATCGCGCTGGCGATCTCGGTCGCGCTGAGCCGCTTTGTCTCGCGCGTGCCTGATCAGCAGGTGTTGGTCGAAGGCTTGCTGCGGCAAATCGCGGTGCTGCAGTGTGCGGCGCTGCTCATGCTGGCGTTCGATGGCACGCTTCGTTCGCAGTTGGTGCTGCCATCTGGCATGTTTGGTGCCGACTCGAGCGAAGCCGCTGTCCACGCGCTCGAATCGCTGGCCGACACCGTGCGGCTGATTATTTTGCCGCTGGGGGTACTGCTGCTGGCGCAATTCTATCTCGGGAAGCGACTCGTCCATTATTGGCAGCGCAGCGGCTGGATCGTGGCCATGGGACTTTGCTCGCTCGCTGGCGTGATGGCCATGCAGTTCTGCATCGCACTGCTATTGACGATCAAAGTTTAGCGCTGGCCCTCGCATCGGTTGATCGCCCGCGTAGAATCAGTTCGTGACTACGCCCGCCGACGACGCTTGCTTACTTGACGTTTCCCACCTGCCTGCGAATCCGCCGGTAGAGATCGCCGCGCCGCGCAGCTCAAAGCTGCTGGTCGGCACGATCTGTGGCCTACTAGCCGCGATTGGCTATACCGCTACCAACGCTTGCTTGCGGCAAGTCGCTACGGAAGACCCGATGTGGGTCAGTTGCTTGCGTGCCTTGCCCACGGTGCTATTGTTTGGTCCGTTTTTGCTATGGCGCGCGTCGCGCGGCGAGCGGATCTGGCCGACCATGCAAGTGATGGGCGTGATTCTGGTCGGCGCGATCGCTTCGCAGTGGATCGGCAATTGGCTGTTTCAATGGTCGCTGCGCGTGGTTGGCCTGGCGATGGCGGTGCCGCTCTGCTTGGGCACGCTGATCCTGGGCGGAGCGTTGCTCGGCCGCATTTGGCTGAAAGAACCAATCACGCCGCGCGTGGCGATTTCGCTGTTGATTCTGGTCGGCGCGATCGTGGTCTTGTCGCTCGGCGCGCACGACGCGCATGAGTCGGTGGCTCAGTCGCTCGATCATCTGCTACCGGTCGCGCACTCGCCATGGCGCATTGCCGCAGGCGTGGCGGCCGCGTGCATCTCGGGCGTGTTTTTCGCCATTTTGGGTGTGACGATTCGCTACAGCGTCACCAACCAAGCCGCGCCGACCACCATGATGTTTATGGTTGGGCTGGTGGGCACTGCCGGCTTGGGTGTGATGACTCTTTCTCGCCTAGGCGTTGCGGGCATTGCCGATACAGCGCCGGCCGACCTGGTGGCGATGCTCGGCGCAGGCGTTCTGAATGCGCTGTCGTTCATTTGCATGACGAAGGCGCTGCAATTAACGAACGTCGCTTATGCATACGCCCTGAACGCCACGCAAGCGACGATGGGCGCGCTGGCCGGCGTGCTGATCTTTCACGAAGCCACCACGCCGTGGCTCGGACTGGGCGTGGCGCTCACCATCGCCGGATTGCTTTATATGAGCCGCCGACGGTAGCGCACTAGCCCGACGCGCTCTCTACTAGCCCGACGCGCCAGCGAGGGAAGAGGAATGCTTGCGCCGCCCTTTCGCCAAATGTGCCGTTGCGGATGGAATGATCTATTTCGACCGCAGAGGTACTTGCGGCGACCATCGGGTCCAAGCATAAGCCTTCCCTTGCTCGCGCTGCGGGCTAGTAAAGAGTAAGAAGACGTGTTCGCCCATGGTATACTGGCTCCATGCCGCACTTGCTAATTATTGACGACGAACCTGCGATCTGCTGGGGACTGAAGAAGCTGGGCGAGAGCCAGGGGCTGTCGTGCGCGACGGCCTCGACGGCGGAAGAAGGCATCGACCACGCCGGGCAGCAGACGCCGGACGCCATCATTCTGGATGTGCGTTTGCCAGGCATCGATGGGCTGACGGCGATGGAACGCTTGCGGCCGCTCGCGCCGGAAACGCCGATCGTGGTCATCACCGCACATGGCGATTTGAGCACCGCAGTCGAAGCGGTGCGCCGCGGCGCGTTCGATTATCTCGCCAAGCCGTTCGCCCTCGATCAGGTCGAAGGCGTGTTGCAGCGCGCCCTGCAATGGCGCGAAACGCGCAAACATGCCTCGCCTGCGCCGGAAAGTGCGCGGCGGGAAGTGACGCTTGATGGCTTAATCGGTCGTTCGCCGATCATGCAGGAAGTGTTCAAACGCGTCGCCTTGGTGGCGCAGTCCGACGCATGCGTGCTGCTGTCAGGCGAAAGCGGCAGCGGCAAGGAACTGCTCGCCAGGGCCATTCATCGCTACAGCCCGCGCGCCAACGGGCCGTTCGTGGCGGTGAATGTGGCGTCGCTCAGTTCTTCGCTCGCTGAAAGCGAGTTGTTTGGTCATGCGCGCGGCGCATTCACCGGCGCGGACGAAGCGCGGCCCGGTTTGCTGGCTCAAGCCGATGGCGGCACGCTCTTTTTGGACGAAGTCGCCGACATTCCGCTGCCGACGCAAGTCAAGCTGCTGCGGGCGCTCGAACATGGCGAGATCTTGCCGGTTGGCGGCAGCAAGCCGATCCGCAGCGACTTTCGCGTCGTTTCGGCGTCGCATCAAGATCTGCGCACCGGCGTGCGTAACGGCACGTTTCGCCACGACTTGCTCTATCGGCTGTGTGCGGTGCAGATCGAACTGCCGCCGCTCCGCGCTCGTGGCAGCGATGTCGCCGACTTGGCGGAATACTTCGCCAGAGCGCTCCGCCCCGAACAGCACCTGTCGCAGCCGTTTACTACCGAAGCGTTGGCAGAGATCCAACGCCGCGCGTGGCCAGGCAATGTGCGTGAATTGCGCAATGCCATTGAGCACGCGCTCATTCTTTCGCGTGGCGAATCGATTCGCGTCGAACATCTGCCGCCTGAGGAACCGCTGGTGCTAGCATCACATGCTGCTAGCAGCGACCCATCGCAATTGGCTTCGCTGTTGCGCGCCTGGGCAGAACAGCAGCTAGCAAGCGGCACGAGTACGAATCTCTACGACCAATTTCTCGCGATGGCGGAGCCCGCCTTATTAGAGGCCGCGCTGCGCAAGCATCACGGTCAGGTGGCCGCTGCCGCCCGCGTCTTAGGGGTGCATCGCACGACTTTGAAGAAGAAGTTGGACGAATACGGAATTGCGTTCGAGTCGTAAGCCCCGCCCAGCAGCGGGATTAACGAGACTTTCTGGCCGCGCGTTGCCTTCCGTATGATTAGCGCGGACGAAATATCCGATATACATTGACACTGCTGGCCGCCGCCCGGCCAGCAGCCTGGAAGATCACAGGGTGCTAGCACTGCAGAAAAAATGCAGGAGTTAGCAAAAGCCCGGGTTTTTTCGCGCTTCGCGTTTTTCGCGGTTGCGTTACAATCTCCCCGGCGAAAAGCCCCCGCTGGCAGGATGCCGGCGACTCGCATGGATGCAAAGGTACGGCGGATGGACCTCCGACAACAACTCGCGCTTTACCGCTGGATGG
>JAEZGD010000495.1 GCA_023417165.1 Planctomycetota bacterium | reverse complement strand
AGCCAGAAAGGCGCTATAGCCGAAACCGAACCGGCAAATAAACTTCGGTCGCCACCGCGACGCCGTTGCGCTGCGCAGGCTCGCCGGTCCAGATGCGGACGGCGCTGACCGCTTCGGCGTCTAACACCGCAAAGCCGCTCGATTCCATCACTTCGACGTTCGTCACGCGGCCGCTGGCGCTAATCGATAGCTTCAGCAGCACGGTTCCCTGCCAGCCATTTTGTCGGGCGATATCGGGAAAGCGCGGCGGGCGATTTTGATGCAGTCGCGCCGCTTTGTCGGGATGCGTTCCGATCGTTTGTGGCGGCACCGTCACCGTCACCGACGCCGTGCTCGGCGTTGGCTGACGCACGGTACGCGCCAGCGTGGTCGCGGGCTTGGCCGTGGCAGTCGTCGGAGGCGATGGCCGCGCGGGCGTCTCGCGCTCGGCGAGCGGTTGCTCGATCGCTTTGATTTCGCCTAGCTCGACGGTGGGCGTCGTGGTGGTCGGCGACGGCATGACTTCGCTAGCCGATTTATCGACATACGCGTGGTCGGCCACGTGCGCTTCGTCGCGCGTGACCAAGATCGGTGATTCGACAGGCGGCTGCTCTGGCAACGGAGGCAACGTCACTTCCGGCCGCGCGATGCTCATGGCAATCGCCACCTGTTGCCCGGCGAACGGCCGTTGGTGCACGTCGAAGAACTTCGATTTGATCTCTGGCATCACCACATAGGCCAGCACCGTAAGCCCGACGGCATGCGCGACCGCGGACGCGATCATCGCGACCCGCAGTGTGCGACGAAGTGCCGTACGAGCCATGTTCTACATCTCCCTCGGTGACGCTTTTCCGTTGCCAGCCAATAGCACCCGCATCGGCCAGCGGCGCACTGTCTCTTGATTTTGGCTATCTCCCCTCGCCAGGGCAAGGCTGCGGCAGTCCGCTGGCTGGACCGCCAGTAGCGATCGCGCCGGCTTACAGCGACTTTTCCTGTGGAAACAATTGTACAACAACCGATAAAGGGGGCAGAGACGCGGCATTGCGTTCCGCACAGGATTCTGCCCGAGCAAGGGATAGCTCGTATGCTAGTCACGATCAGCGATTTGCATTTAACCGACGGCACCAGTGACAAAACGCTCTCTGCAGAGGCGTTTTTCTTGTTCGCCGAGCGCTTGCGCGAGCTAGCAACGCGCGCTGCGTGGCGCGCCGACGGCCAGTTTCGCCCGCTGGAGCGAATCGACGTCCTGCTGCTGGGCGATATCCTCGATATTCTGCATTCACGTCACTGGGTCGAAGGGACGATCCGGCCCTGGCACGACACCAGCCACGTCGATGTGCAAGGCACGTTCGCGGCGGTGATCGACGGCATTCTGGCCCACAATGCCGAAGGGCTCGGCATGTTGCGAGCACTTGCCACGCAAGGCGCGCTATGCATGGCTCCCGCGATGTCGGGCGGCGCAGCCCTGCCTGGCAACGAAGTCTATCGCGTGCCAGTCCGCATTCATTACATGGTCGGCAACCACGACTGGCCCTTGCACCTGCCCGGCGCGGCCTATGACCTGATGCGTCAGAAGGTCTGCCAGCACCTGGGCCTGGCGAACCATCCGCATCTGCCGTTCGCGCACGATCCCTACGAAAGCGACGAGATTTTGGAAGTGCTGCGCCGCCATCGCGCGATGGCTCGCCACGGCGACATGTTCGATCCGTTGCACTTCGCCGAAGATCGCGACATCAGCAGCCTCGGCGATGCGCTGATGATCGAAGTCGTCGGTCGCTTCCTGCATACCGTGCAAAACGAACTCGCAGGCGAATTGCCGCCGCTGGTGCTGGCCAACTTGCACGAAGTCGACAACGTGCGCCCGCTGCCAATGATTCCCGTCTTTATCGATGGTCTGCTGGAACGCGCCTGCCCTTCGCCAGCTCTGCGCAAGCAAGTGAAACAGCTGTGGGACAAGCACGTCGATCAGTTCCTGAGCCTGGATGTGGTGCGCCGCCGCGATACGTGGCTGCCGTTCGATGTGGTCGATGGCCTGGCGAATGTACTGCGGTTCAGCAGCCGCTCGGCGATTGGTTGGGCGGTCAAAGCCGACGCCTGGATGCAGGCGATGCGCGGGGCGAATAGCCCTTCGTATGCTTCGCACGCGATGGCCGAACAGGACTTTCGCAATCGCCGCGCACGGCACATCCTATATGGTCACACGCACACGGCCGAATGCGTGCCGCTCGATGCCAGCCATGCCGACGGCTATGTGCTGAACCAGGTCTATTTCAACACCGGCACGTGGCGTCGCGTTCATCGCCCGACGATCGCCGCGCCGCACGAGCAAGAGTTCATCCCTTGCGAATCGATGAACCTGGTGACGCTGTTCGCTGGCGACGAACGTGCCGGCCGGCCCTTCGAAGTCTGGTCCGGCATGATGGGAATTGGCGCTGCCGACGCTCCGCTGTACCGGCTCGACGCCGCCAAGGCGCAAGCCGCCACGGCGCCTGCTGCGCCGCCGCTGAAAGCGCCGCACTTTAGTGCTCCCGCGACGAGCAGCAGCCGATCGATGGCCGCACGACGCTAATGCCGGGGCGGAAATTCGAAGCTCGAATTTCCCTTGGCCCTTGGAACTTGGCACTTCGGTCCCTACGATTTAGGCATGACGGACCTGATCGTAATCGAGACGACGCTCGGCACGCGCCAAGACGCCGACAAGCTGGCGGCGGCGCTGGTGGACCAGAAGTTGGCCGCCTGCGTGCAAATCACGGGACCGATCACCAGCACGTATCGCTGGCAAGGCCAGATCGAAACGAGCGAGGAATGGCGACTCTCGATCAAGACCGAGCGGCGCTATTTCGAAGCCGCCGAGCGCGCGATTCTCGCGCTGCATCCGTACGAGCAGCCCGAGATCCTGGCCTTCCCTGTCATCGCCGCCAACGCCGGCTACGAAGCGTGGGTGAAGGACATGATCAAGGACGCAGGCGAACCGCCAAACGAATGACCACTGCCGGCATTCTCTTCTCTGCCCACTAACCACTCCTCACTCCCCACTGCTTTGCTACACGCGACGATTCATTCTGCCCGGCGAGAGGCGCCGACGAACTTGCTGCCGCTGACGGTGACATTTGAAGTGGCAGCGGCGGCGCTCGAAGTCTTGCCGCGGATGTATTTCGAGCCGGACGGCTCGTTCGTGTGGGTCGGCGAGACCGACGCAGGGCGTTGGCAGCTCGACGGGCAACTGCAAGACCAGGGCCCTACGCTCGACCACGTCGAAATCAAAGGGACTTGCGCGCCCGAACCTTTCGCCCAGTTCCTCGC
>JAEZGD010000469.1 GCA_023417165.1 Planctomycetota bacterium | reverse complement strand
CTTCCCATTCGACCGATAGCGGGCCTTGGTAGTTGATCTGGTTGAGCGCGCGGATGATCTCTTCGAAGTTGATGCCGCCGCGACCGGGGCTGCGGAAGTCCCAACCACGCCGGGCATCGCCGAAGTTGATGTGGCTGGCGAGGATGCCGCTCTTGCCGTTCAGCGTCGTGATCGCGTCCTTGATGTGCACGTGATAGATGCGATCGGGGAAGGCGCGGATGAACTCGACCGGATCGACGCCTTGCCAGTGCAAGTGGCTGGGATCGAAGTTGAAGCCGAATGTCTCGCGATGATCGAGCGCTTCCAAGGCCATCTGCGCGCTGTAGAGATCGAACGCGATTTCGGTTGGGTGCACTTCGAGCGCGAACTTCACGCCGCATTCGTCAAAGACGTCGAGGATCGGATTGAAGCGTTCGGCCAGCAGCTTGAAGCCGTCGTCAATCATCTTTTGCGACACCGGCGGGAAGCTGTATAGCAGGTGCCAAATGCTCGAACCGGTGAAGCCGTTGACGACGCTGACGCCGAACTTCTTCGCCGCCCGGGCGGTGTCCTTCAGTTCTTCGATGGCGCGCTTGTTGACACCTTCGGGCTTGCCGTCGCCCCAGACGTAGTCGGGCAGAATCGACTTGTGCCGCTCGTCGACGTTGTCGAGGACTGCCTGGCCGACGAGGTGGGCGCTGAGGGCGTGGCATTGCAGGTCGTGCTTTTCCAGCAGTTCCCGCTTCTTCGCGCAATAGCCATCTTCCTTCAGGGCCTTCTGCACTTCGAAGTGATCGCCCCAGCAGGCGAGTTCGATGCAGTTGTAGCCGAACTCCTTGGTTTTGCGGGCCATCTCGGCCAGCGGCAGGTCGGCCCACTGACCGGTGAAGAGAGAGACGGGACGTGCCATGGAATTACTCCTATCGACAAAAGGCGGGAAAGGTGTGCGTGAGGAAAGCCAGCATTTTAAGGATCAGCGAGGGGCCAGGGAACAGCCCGGACCGCTCTCGCAGGCATTCTGAAGCGACAATTCCAACGTGTGACGGTAACGCCGGCCGCAGCGGTCCTGCCGGCTGTGCGGGCGGATTTTGCCTGCATGGTAAGATAGTCGATAGGGCCAAGCGATCTGGGAACGAAGGGCGATGCGATGAAGACGTGGCGAATCGGGATGGCGGTGGCGATCATGTTGTGCGTCGCGGTGGCGTCGGCTGCCGAGCCGCGCATCACGCTGGAACTGGCGACCGAAGCGGGCTTTCCGATCACCGGCCAGCAAAAGCTCGCCCAGGCGACGCAGCGCTTGGACATTGGCAGCGTGCGGATTCGTCCGGCACGGGCCGGCGAACGAGCGTCGGTGGAAGACACTCGGCGCGATGGCTCGGCCTTCAGCGTGGTGGCGCTCGTCACGCGCGAGGGGACCATCATTGTGCCTGGCAAGCGTTTCAGCGCCGACCAGATGCCACAGTTCAAAACGTGGCTCAGTCGCCTGGCGGCCGATAACCCCAACAAGCCCAAGGAAGAGGTCGCGGCGTTTGGCTTGACGCCTGAGCAACTTGTGGCGACGCACGAACGGCTGGCCGGCAAGGTGACGTTCTCGACGCGCGGCAAGACCTGCTTCGAAGTCGCCAAGACAATCGTCAAAGACATACCACTGCCGCTCTCGCTCGATGCCGATGCGCGTGCGGCTTTGGAGGACGGCGAAGTCATGCCGGACGAGTTGCAAGGTCTTAGCCACGGCACAGCGCTCGCCGCCGCACTGCGTCCTGCGGGATTGGTGTTCGCGCCGGTGCGCAGCGGCGATGAAGTTCGGCTGCGAATCGCCAGCAGTCGCGCGCTCTCGGAAGCATGGCCGATTGGCTGGAACAGCGAGAAAGGATTGAGCGCCACGTTGCCGGCGATGAGCAAGTTCTTAAACGTCGAAATCAAGGACGTGGTGCTCAGCGAGGCGCTCGATTCGATTCAAAAGCGCGTCGACGCGCCGTTCTTGTACGACCACAATGGTCTCGCCCGGCAGCAGATCGATCCGACCAAGCTCAAGTGCTCGCTACCGCAAGGCAAGACGTATTACAAGGCGATTCTCGATCGCATCCTCTCGCCTGCGCATTTGAAGTGTGAAGTGCGGATCGACGAAGCCGACACGCCGTTCGTGTGGATCTCGACGGTGAAGTAGGCGTCGCCAGCTTGTCCTCTCAGCGATTTGCAATCCGCTCGGCGGCGTGAGACAATCTCCGCGAAAGTCCATCTTTTCAGGAGTTGTCGCATGGCGAAGTTTGTGTCTTATCGTGTCGGTCTCGGCGAGCGCGCCGCGATCAAGTACATCAATCTGGAGTTCGTGCAAGAAGCCCAATACGTCGCGCCTCGCAACGAGGACGAAGCCGTGCTGACGCTCACTCTGGCCGACGGCACCTTGCAAACGCTGCGCGGCGCGGAAGCGGAGGCGGGCAAGAAGCTGATTGATGAGGCTTAACGCGAAGGGCAACTGCCATGGAATCTAGCCGCTGGATCTGGCCGTTGCTCGCTGTTGGGGCGCTGCTGGCTCTGCCATTGGCGTTCGCCGGAGGGGTGGTTTATGGAGTGCGACTGTCGGAACGTCCGGCTCCGCAATCGCAACCGCTTCCGCCGAGTGCATCAATCATTCCTATGGCCAGCGCGGAATTGCCGCAGGGTCGCAAGATACGGGCGAGCGATATTGTGCTTGTTCCCCTGACAATGGATCAGATGCTGCAACGTGAGGCGGATATGAGAAAAGTCATGGTCATGCCTGAGCAAATCATCGGTCGCACCCTGCAAACGCCGCTTGTTACAGGCGACTTCTTTACGACGGATCGATTCTATCTAGAAGGCGAGGAGCCCTCGCAAGACGTCGAGGAAGGTGACGCAAGCTCCTCGCGAGAAACGCTCGAGGTTAGCGGCTCGGATAACTAAACGGATACTTCACCGGCCGATCGGCTTTGATCTTCATCCCGACTTGCCAGGCGAATTTGACTTGGCTGGGATCGGCGGGATCGGGTTCGGGGAGCGCGACGCCGTCCGCCTCGGCATAGAGCGTGCGTACGACGTTCACCTTCTTGGTCGCAGGCGGCGCCAGGTCATAGCCGGTGCCGCGCGTCTGCAACAGCCACGTGTTGTCGCGAAAGCCGCTCTTCAGCCGATCGAGCGCGGTGGTAGTCAGCCTGGTGCGCTCGTCGTCTGAAAGCTTCTGGTCTTTCTCGATCGCTTGTACCATTCGCTGCGTCTCCGAAACATCGAAGCTGACCCAACCGTACGGCGGCAGAAACGCTTCTAGCTTGCAGTGCGAAGGCGAGTTCTTGGGGAACATGTTGACCCCGTAGGTGACACGCGTCGGATAGCCGAGGGCGCGCCCAAACGCCGAACATAGCC
>JAEZGD010000429.1 GCA_023417165.1 Planctomycetota bacterium | reverse complement strand
ACATCAATCCCGGACCCGACGTCAACATTCTGTCGGCTTCGCCGGGTGGTTCCAGCGATATCTTCGTGCTGAAGCTTAACAACGACGGCAACTATGTGTGGGGCAAGTCGTTTGGCAGCACGACCGGTGGCGAGAACATCCAAGGACTGACGGTCGATGCCGGAGGCAACATCTACACGACGGGGCAGTTCAATGGCTCGGGCAACTTTGCCACGGGCGTGACTTCGGCACTGACCCTCAGCACCAGTTCAACGAGCGACTGGGACGTGTTCGTCTCGAAGCTGGATGCCAATGGCAACGTTGTCTGGGCGCGCAATTTCGGTGCGGCCAATTCAGCCACTGGCGACGAAGGAACCGACATCGCGGTCGATAGCGAGGGCTTCGTTTACACATCTGGTCGCTTCCGCGGCGACTCTTCACTCAGTCGCGGCACAGCCACCGGCCACGCACTGCCATTCAACAGCGGCAGTGTGTTTTCGGACAATATCTTTGTTACTAAGCATGATGCCACTGGCAATCTTGTCTGGGCCAAAGGCATGCTCGGAACAGCGCCAAGCAGCGCTTCGGCACTTGCGCTCGATAGTGCTGGTCATCTCTATGTCGGTGGTTCGTTTCAAGGCACTGTCGACTTTGATCCCAGTACGGCCGGCACATTTCCACTGACCGATGATGGAAACTTCGACGCCTTCGTTACCAAACTTGATGACGATGGCAACTTCATGTGGGCGCGGCGCTGGGGCAACACCGTTAGCACCAGCTTGAACGATCTGACCGTCAATGCCGAAGGGCTGGTGTATTCGACCGGGCAGTTCGGCGGCACGATGGACTTTAACCCGCTAGGTGGTGTCTTCAGTCTGGCTAGCGCCGGTTCGGTCGACATCTATGTTTCGACCCTCGATGCCGACGGCCAACTTGTCGAGGCCGTGCGCATGGGCGGCGTTGGGCTCGATCGCGCGTTTGGCATTGCGGTACGCAACAACGATATTCACACGGTCGGCGAGTTCGCCAGTACGGCCGACTTCGATCCCGGCGCCGGAGTGCGCATTCGCACCGCAGTCGAGGGCCAAGATGGCTTTCTCTCGAAGCTCGGTCCACCGCAACCACAGCTGCCAGGGAGCATCGCCGGCCAGAAATGGAACGATCAGAATGCCAATGGCATGCGTGACGCGAGTGAGTCTCCGCTGGCTAGCGTGGTGATTTATCTCGATCTGAACAACAACGGTTTGCTCGACGGTGGCCTGGCGAATCCGACCGAGCCCTTCACGCTCACCGATGCCGAAGGAAACTATCGTTTCGAGAACCTTTCGCCGGCAGACTATGTCGTGCGCGAGATCGTTCCCGACGGTTACATGCAGACCTCACCGGGCACTCAGCGCGATTACTATCTGGCCTATGACGCTGGGAACAATCATCTGATCGAAATCGATGCGCTGAGTGGAGCCGTGCAGCGCACGCCCCTCACCATACCAGGCGGCGGTGATTTTCACGGCGTCATCGCCACGCGCACCGGCGAGATCTATGGGCTTGATGCGAATACTCGCACTTTGTATTCCGTCGATCGCGTGACTGGCCTGGTGACTCCGCGCGGCACCACAAATGTCTCGTTGGGGCGCGGTCTGGCTTACGACCCTGCTACTGACACGATCTATGGAATTGGGCTCACGGCCGAAGGCAACGTACTCGTTATTTTCAATCCTGACGACGGCCAAGTGACTCCGTGGGGAACGCCGATTTCCTCCGTAAAGTTGCAACAGCCCGGCGGGTTGACCTTTGATCGCACCACGAAGAATGTGGTGGTCTATGATCATAGCGGCAGCGACTTCTGGGCCTTCGATAGTACCGGTGTGCCCATGCCGCTAGGCACACGCTCGTTGCCCTCTCCCAGTCTCGCTCACGACGGCATCTCGCTGGTCTCGCTGGCCAGTTCGTTCTCGTCGCAGTTGATGCGCTTCGTACCGGGCGGTTCCAGTGCGGCATTCTTGAACTTGTCGCAATCCATCAACATCGAAGCGCTTGAGTTCATCAAGGCGACACCGTTCGCTTACAGCATCTCTGTCGCTTCGGGAGCCGCGGTTGCGGATGTCAACTTTGGCAATCAGTTTGTGCTCGGCGAAATCCATGGCGCGAAGTGGAACGACGCCAATGGCGATGGCATCTGGAATACTACCGAATCGCCCCTGTCAGGCGTTACGGTCTATATCGATCTGAACAACGACGGCCAATTGCAAGAGATTGAACCCTCAACCACGACCGATGCCGACGGTGCCTATTTCTTTAGCGGCGTGCGTCCTGGCATGCATCTGGTGCGCGAGATCGTGCCAGAGAATTACCGTCAAACGTCGCCTGGAACTCAGGCCGACTTTTATTACGGCATTGACGCGTTTCGCAACCATCAACTTGTCAAGGTTAACAGCATCACCGGAGCCGTAACCCGCACCGGTAGTGGCACCGGAGTGCCGCTGCAAGGCATTGCCTTGACGTCTTATGGAGAGCTATACGGCATCATAAGCGGTACCAACTCGCAGCTCTATCAAATTAATCTGCAAACTGGCACTGCGACTTTAGTCGGGGCTACGGGCCGCCAACTCGGCGGTGGCTTGGCTTATGACGCCGCAACCGACACGCTGTATACGGTCGCGCGCGACCCAGCGAACAACGCCTTTGGCCTGGCGACCATCGATCGCGGATCCGGCATCGCGACGCCCGTCGGCTCAGGCATCTTCAATCTTACGTCTCCGGTCGGTGTCGCGTTCAACTCGCTCACCGGGCAAATTGTGGTTCTAGATGGCAGTGATCGCGAGCTGATCGCTTTCACACGCGCTGGCGTGGCTTCGACGATTGGTACCGCTGCGGCCAATTCGCAAAGCTTGACTCACAGTGGTACCGACCTCATCGCATTCGACAGCAATCGGGCCTTCGCCGCCGTTTATCCCAATAACAGTCGCCTTGTCGTGACGGTCGCTCTCGAGGACATGCTGCTCACCACCATCGAGTATGTCAATTTGGAGCCGTTCGCGAATACGGTCTTCGTGGCGCCAGCCGCCACCGTCACCGGCGTGAACTTTGGCAATCAGTTCGTGTTGGCCGATATTCGCGGCACGCAGTGGAACGACCTGAACGGCAACGGCACGCGCGATGCCGGCGAGCCTGGCATGGCGGGCGTTACGGTCTATCTCGATTTGAACAACAACGGCCAACTCGACGAAGGCGAGAATACCGCGGTTTCTGACGCGGATGGCAACTATGAGTTCACCAATGTCGCGCCCGGCAACTACTTCGTACGTGAAGTTGTGCCTGTCGACTATCAACAAACGGCGCCCGGCCAGCAGCAAGATTTTATCTATGCAGTGCGAGCGCGGCGTGAGTTGATCAAGGTCGATCCTCTGTCTGGGCAGGTGACGTTCGTGGGTTTCATTAGCCAACAGGCCGATTTCCATGGTCTGGTGCGCACCAATTCGGGCGAACTCTTTGCCCTCAGCGGTCAAGAGAATACGCTTTGGAAGGTCGATCCTGTCACCGCCATCGGCACGCGCATTGGCGCAACCGGCAAGCCTATCGCTTGGGGCTTAGCCTACGATTCGGCGACCGACACGATTTATGGTCTGGCGGTTCCCGATGGCAATCCCAATGTCATCAGCCTGGTGAGTTACGATCGCGAAACTGGTCGTGTCACCGTGTTGGGCCCTGGCGTCAGTGGTTTGCAGGCCGTCAGCGGTATCACCTTCGATCCGATCAACAACCGCATCATTGCGTTCGATAACTCCGATCGCGAGTTCTACGCGTTTACTCCCAGCGGCGCGGCCACACGTCTATCGAGCATGACGCTCGGCACTGCGGCCTTGGCAACCGATGCGCAAGGGCGCGTCGTGTTTGAAAGCGGCAGTCGCTTGTATACGGTCAATCCCGATACAGGGGTTTTCACGACGCTGAACAATATCTTCCCGTTCTTCATCGACGCTCTGGAGTACGTCGATCTTCCTGACTTCGCCCGGCAAGTGTTTGTCTCGCCTGCCACCGACGTCGAAGGTGTCGATTTCGGCAACCAGTACACGCGCGCCGACATTCGCGGCACCAAGTGGAACGATCTGAACGGCGATGGCACGCGCGATCCCGGCGAGCCAGGCATCGCGGGCGTCACGGTCTACCTCGATCTGAATAACAACGGTGCGCTCGACGAAGGCGAAAACACCGCGATCACAGCCGCTGATGGTAGCTACGAGTTCACCGAAGTGCGGCCCGGCAATTACTTCGTGCGCGAAATCGTGCCTGCAGGCTATCAACAGTCCTCGCCCGGCGTACAGCCCGATTTCTACTACGCAGTGCGCTTTGGGCGCGAATTGAACAAGGTCGACCCAGTGACCGGCCAGACGACGTTCGTCGGAGTCATCAGTCCACAGGTAACTTTCCATGGCTTGGTGCGTACAAACTCGGGCGAACTGTTCGCGATCAGTGGCCCAGAAAGCACGTTATGGAAGGTCGATCCTGATACAGGTGTCGGCACGCGCATTGGTCCTGCCGGCAAGCGAATCGCTTTTGGCCTGGCATACGATGCTAACACCGACACGATCTATGGATTGGCGCATCCTGAAAATCATACCGAAACGATCAGCCTGGCGACGTATGATCGCACGACCGGACTGGTGACCATCGTCGGACCGGCCGTGACGGGATTGCAGGCGGTCAGCGGCATCACGTTCGATCCAGTGAACAACCGCATCATTGCGATCGATAACTCCGATCGCGAGTTCTATGCGTTCAGCACCGATGGCACGGCGACGCGACTTGGTAGCATGACGCTTGGAACGGCCGCCTTGGCGACCGACTCGCAGGGCCGCGTCGTGTTTGAAAGCGGCAGCCGCTTGTTTGCGGTCAATCCCGATACGGGAGCCGTCACGCCGCTGAACAACACGTTCACGGTCTTCATTGATGCGTTGGAATATGTCGATCGTCCCGACTTCGCCCAGCAAGTGTTTGTCGCTCCGGCCACCGATGTCGAAGGTGTCGATTTCGGCAACGAATATGTCGCAGGCGAGATTCGCGGCACGAAGTGGAACGACCTTGATCAGGATGGCATTCACGACGCCGACGAGCCTGGCCTGGCAGGCGTGCAGATCTATCTCGATCTGAATCGCAGCGGATCGCTGGAAAATGGCGAACCGGTCACCATGACCGCCGCCGATGGCAGCTATGCGTTTACCGAAGTCATGCCTGGCAGCTACGTCGTTCGCGAAATCGTGCCGGATGCGTTTGTGCAAACGACCCCCGGAGCAACGCCCGACTACCTCTATGGCTTGGAAAACGGCCAAATGTTGGTGCGCATCGACGCCGACACGGGCCTTGTGACCACCATCGGACCTACCAATGCTGGGCCAAATTTGCATGGCATCGTGCGAACCAACTCCGGCGAACTGTTCGCGCTGAGCGGTTGGACTAATAGCCTTTACTCGATCAATCCTGCAAACGGCCAGGCGACGCTCGTCGGTCCGGCGGGCCGCGCGATGGGATGGGGATTGGCATACGATCCAATTACCGACACGTTGTACGGCTTGGGACATACGACGCCAGAGCAAACCACCATTTCGCTCGTGACCATCGATCGCACGACGGGAGCCACCACCGTCGTCGGACCTGGTTACCCCAATATCGAGTTTACCAGTGCCTTGACCTTTGACGTCGCGAATCAACGCGTCGTCGCCTTTGATAATGATGGCCGCGGACAGTTCTGGGGCTTCAATCGCCAAGGCCATGCTACCTTGTTGGCTGAAGTGCCCAATCTCACTGGCAACTGGAGCATGGCGAGCAACTCGCAGGGCCAGATCGTCATGACGTCGGGCAATCAAGTCGTACTCGTCAATCTGTCGACGGCCACCGGTCCCACGGTCACGCCGCTCGCCACGCTGTCGCGGCCAATGACGCTCGAAGGATTGGAGTACATCGATCGTCCCGACTTCGCGCATGAGATCGTGGTCGCCAAGCGAGAGATTGTCGGTAGCCGTGACTTCGGCAACGTGAATCCAGCGCCGACGCTAAGTATGCTCGAAGTCAATCAAACGACGATCGACGAAAACGGTTCGATTTCGCTGGTGGGAAGCTTCCTGGACGTTGGCCAAGAGACGCGCACCGTCGAGATCAATTGGGGCGATGGCAATGTGCAGACGTTGACGTTGGCCAGTGACGCGCGTTCGTTCGCGGCCGATCATCAGTATCTTGACGATGGCGACTATCGTGTGCAGGTTCGCGTGATCGATGCCGCAGGCAATAGCCATACCTCGGTCGATTCGCCTGCGCCGGGCAGCGTTGTCAGTCCGGAGATTTCGGTGCTGAATGTCGCGCCGCAGATTACGTCACTCGTTACATCGACTTCGCTCGCCAATCCTGCCGATCAATGCCAGGCCGTCACCCTCACTGGCGCGTTCACCGAAGTCGGCACTCTCGATACGCACCTCGTGTCGATCGATTGGGGCGATGGCCAAACCAGCGTTATATCGCTTGCACTTGGTGCTCGAGATTTCGCCGGCAGCCATGTTTATGAGCATGGCGGTATCTACAACGTGACGGTCACCTTGGTGGATGACGACCAAGGCACCGACACTGCGACCGCTCAAAATGTTGTCGAAGGCATGGGTGTGGTCGATGGCGTGCTCTACATCGTCGGCACCTCGGCGAATGATCACGTCTCGATTCATCAGAGCGGCACCGGTTCGAATCGACTGATCCGCGTCAATGCTTCGTTCGTGGACGGATGCACCGACGATGACAGTGTTGTCACGGCACCTGGCAGGTTCGCTCTGGCTTCTATTAACCAGATCGTCGCCTATCTGGGCGCGGGAGATGACCATTTCAACGTCGCTGGAAGTGTGAACCTGCCGGTGTTCGTCGATGGTGGCGCCGGCAATGATCATCTGCACGGCGGCGCGGCTTCGAACATGCTGCTGGGCGGTGCGGGTGAAGATCACTTGCATGGCGGCAGCGAGCGTGATTTGTTGATCGGCGGTCTTGGCGCCGATCATCTGCATGGCAAGCCCGATGACGATCTGCTGATTGCGGGCACGACTGCGTTCGATGATGACTTTGACGTGTTGGCCGCGATCATGGCGGAATGGAGTTCGTCACGTACCTATGCAGCCCGCGTTGCCAATCTCACGGATGGCACTGGCAGTAGCACGCGTTTGAATGGCGACAGCTTCCTGCGAGCGGATGGTCCGGACGCCACCGTGTTTGACGACAATGCGCAGGATCATCTGCACGGTGCGTCGGGTCTGGATTGGTTCTTCGCTTCGTTGGAAGAAGACCACATCGATGAGAAGAGTAACGAACTCGTCGAAGACTTGCTGTAACCGCAACGGTGTTCGGCAAGCATCAACAACGCAGCCCTGGCGAACATGGTCGCCAGGGCTGATGGTGGATCGCGGGATTTAGCTGCGGAAGAAGTTGAGTCCCGCGTCCTTCGTACCGTTGAGCTTGAAGTTGAGACCGCCATCTTTCGTCGGCGTCAGTTGTCCGGCCAACTTTTGATTGTCGCTCGACCGCACTAAGGTGAGCGTTCCGCCGGCAACGGTATAGCTCCCTTCAAAGCTGCTGGACTTGTCGCCGTTGACCGCAATCCATGCGAACGAGCCATCCGCATTCAGCGTAAGCTGCACGGTCGCGTTGTTGGGAATCGTGGCTTTCCACTGGCCAACGTGACTGGCAAGCGGCGCGGAAGTCGCGGTGACGCCAGCGCTGGTCGAGGGCTGGCTGGTCGGCTCCGCGGCGAGCCCTGCGTCTTCGCCACCTAGTGCGAGCAAGGCCGAACGCTGCACTTCGTCCATCGGCGAAGCCGCTTCGGGTTGCGGAACACTGGTTTGAGGACGAGCCGCAGAAACTTGCTGCGGCTGTAGCTGCTGTTGCTGTGACAGTGGCTGCTGCTGCTGCTGCTGCTGCTGGACAGGCGTGGCTTGAGCCAACTGAGCCGCACCGCCGCCAAGCGATTGCAAGGCACTGATCGAACGTTGTCCCGACGAAGCGACGGGCTGTTGAATGTTTTGCGTCGGCATCCCCTGGCGAGGTTGCACTGCCAATTGTGCTGGTTGTTGCTGGCTGATGGGTGCGCCGCCACCGCTCAGCCGTTGCACGGCGGGCGGCAACTGGCTGCCACGGTGGGTTGCGATCGGATTCGTCATCGGAGCCGCTGGGCGAATCGAACCGGCAGGCGGACCCGACCAGGCTTGGGGCGGTGCCGGATAGCTCGGTTGCACATACACCGGACGAGCACGATAGTAGCCGCCGCCACCGCCACGGCCGCCGCAGGCCTGCACTTCAGCGAAGGTCCCGCAAACGCTTCCCACGCCCAACAGCGCCGCCACCATTTGTTTCGTCAGCCGGTTCATATCGAAATCCTTATGTGTGAGGGAAAGTACCACTTCGCTAGATAGCTAAGCGGGACCCTCGCGGCGATGTTACGTCACAAACGCAACATGGCCGAAGCGTTCCTTGCGGCGCGCTCCGGCCATGTGCTGGAAATGGTTCTATCGACTACCCAGCGTTAGCCTACTTCTTGAGCCACTCTTCGAGCGTATCCGACGCACTTTCGGCCTTCGCCTTGGGCGCTAGCTCCTTCTTCATCGAGACGGTCAGCTTCGAGACATACTCCATCGCGCTCTTCAAGGTGTCAGGCGTGGCGGTCGCATCGAGCTTGACTACATAGATGATCAGGTACTCGCCATCGGCCGTTTGCTCGACCGTCCAGGCTCCCATCTTGGTACGGGCACTTTGCTGCAATAGCT
>JAEZGD010000384.1 GCA_023417165.1 Planctomycetota bacterium | reverse complement strand
AGCCAGAAGGCAGCCCATGATCGTCCGGCGCCCGTCCCTGAAGTTTTCGCTCGGTATGCTCTTGCTTGCCGTCACATTGGCAGGCGTGACCATTGGGATTGGCAGACATTTCTATTTGGCAGCTCAGCGAGAGTATATCGTCCAGCGACGAGTCATCGGCCAGTTGGAGGTTTGTGGAGCTTGGGTTCGTGATGGATTAGGCAATGAACAGTGTCTGTACTTGGTCGTCATTCCGCCCGGATCATCGAGTCTGGGAGGAGGCGGGCCCGGCGTCTTTCGAAGCCTTCCCGAGCCAACGCGAATTGTGAGAGGACTGGGCATGTATCCGCAAGGATTATACGCCCAGGGGAATAAGATTGCCGGTTCCGATGAAGGGCGGCTGTGGGTCTATCGGCACGCAACGCTGGATGCGGCTTCCACTCGCTCCGACAAGGCGATTGTCGCGGCGGCAGATTTCGAGAGCATTGAATTCTCGCGGCTGTGGAACAACGTACTGGTGCCCATGGCGGAAGAGGAATTCGAAGCGAACCTCGCCCATTTGTCGCCACTCGAACGTGCATCGCAAGAGCGCAGGAGCCATCCGGCGAAGTGGAGCGCTCGTCGCCAGTACTCGCTTAAGTCTGGCTCTGGCTTCTGAACCAACGAGTACGTTCGCGTTTATTGCGCAGCAATGGGTCGGGAATAGAGACGCGGCGAGGTGAACTTATCAAACCGGGGAACCATGGAGTACATTAGACCGATAGGGATCGCTAGTTGTTGCCAATAGGTTTAAGGAACACAGAATGACGTCGTCGCTGGCACCTGCGGATCTTTCGCCGCCGCTGGGCGATGCTGGGCTGACGTGGTGGCAGCGCGTGCGACGGCGGATCGTGGGCGGCTTGATGATCGTGCTGCCGATCGTGATCACGCTGTGGGTAGTGCGGTGGCTGTTCTTTGTCTTGCTGAATTATGTGGTCGATCCGCTGGCGCTGATGGTGCTGTGGCTAGTGCGCAAGGGGCAGCCGAACCTGACGCTGCCTGAGTGGTTTGAAGTGTATGCCGCGCCGCCGCTGGCGGTCTTGCTGGCGCTGGCGTTGTGCTACACGCTGGGCTTTTTCGCTCACTCGCGTTTGCGGCACTGGGTCGATGCCTTTTTGCTACGCGTGCCGGTGATTTCGCTCGTTTACGACGGCGTGCAAAAGATCTTCAAGACGCTCGACCAGCAGACCTCGAAGCAAGGTCCGCAGCGCGTGGTGCTGGTTGAATTTCCACATCCAGGCATGCGCGTGCCGGCGTTTGTGACCGCGACCTGTCGCGATATTGAGACCCAAAAGACGCTGCTGTGCGTGTATGTTCCCACGACGCCGGTGCCGACGTCCGGCTACTTCTTGCTGGTGCCGGAAGAGTCGGTCGTAGAGTTGAATTGGACGCCTGAAGAGACGTTGCAGACGATTATCTCCGGCGGTTTGACGGTGCCGCCTGAGGTTCATTACTACCGCGCGAGCGCAGAGCAACCGGCTGCGGTCGCGGTGGACATGCCCACCGCGACGAATGGTGAAACCGCCTTGCCTGAGGCCTCGGCAGGAACTTAAGTAGCAGGTTCCAGCCGCCGCATCGTCAGGGCGAGCATCAACCACGTCCAGCCATTCAAGATCAGGTCGATGCCAACACACAGACCGATGAACCACAGGCCAGACGCGGGCCACTCTTTATAGATCATGATGCCCAGCATCAACGTGATCACGCCGCTGATCAGCGTCCAAACCCAGCCGTCATAGCGATAGATAATCGCCGACAGCAGGCGAAACAGCCCTCCGACGACCAAGAACACCGCGATGACGCGCGTCAGCACCAGAGCGCTGATTGCCGGCTGATCGACAATGGCGATGCCCACCACGGTGTACAGCACACCGATCAGCAGGTGGACGAGCGTGCCGCTCCAACGGCCTGCCGCCACTGAGCTAAACAGCTCCAAAATGCCACTGGCAATCAGCATGCAGCCAAAGACCCACGTGACGGTGAACGTCACGGTCGCCAGGCAAGACCAGCCCACAATGAAGGCTCCTAGCCCCACCATGGCCGCTCCTAGCAGGGCGAACCAGCCCCAGTGCCTGCGAATGGCCTGAAGCTCGACCGAGCTATACATCGGAGCCGTCGAAGCGAAACTACTCATCGCAGAACTCCTTAAGAAAAGCCCACGCCAAAAGGCGTCGAACTGTTGAGTGCGAGAGCCAGCCAGCCTTGAATCTCCCGCGACGGTGCGAGCAACGTCAATCCCCCTTCCCAACTATTTCACTCCGGCGGCGTAACCAGCCCCCTCACCAGGGACCTACGGGTTCAAATTGGCCCTTGCAGCGACTACACTGGCGATTCGCGCCTGAATTTTCCTCTCCAGCGGGAGACGTTTTGTGCCTTGTCGTTTGTTGTCTTATCTGTTCGTCGCCCTCGTGCCTTGGCTGTGGTTGACTTCGCCTGTGGCGGCGGAGTCTCCGCCGCTGGAATTCAAGCAAGGCGATCGCATCGCCTGGGTGGGCGGCGCGTTTGTCGAACGCGATCAGCTGTATGGTTATCTCGAAACGCTGCTGACCACGGCGCTGCCCGAGAAGAACCTGACGTTCCGCAACTTGGGTTGGAGCGGCGATACGGTTGAAGGGACCGCCCGCGCGGTGTTCGGCACGCCTAACGATGGCTTTCAGCGCTTGCTGAAAGACACCAAGGAAGCCAAGCCCACGTTGATCCTGGTTTGCTATGGTGCGAACGAAGCCTATGCCGGCGAGTCGGGACTAGCGGCGTTCGAAGCCAACTACAAGAAGGTGCTCGACCAACTAGCCGCCGCCACCGGCGCGCGGTTGGCGCTGGTCACGCCGCATCGGCACGAATTCGTCAATCCGCGGTTGCCCGATCCCAGCTTGTACAACAACAAGCTGCCGGCCTATGTCAGCACCATCAAAAAGGTTGCCAGCGAGCGCAAGCTACCGCTGGTCGATCTCTCGGAACTGGTCCCTGGCGGCACGTCGCAATCGACCACGCCTGGCGAAGCCTTGACCGACAATGGCATCCACTTCACTGAGCAAGGTTACTGGCGCGTCGCGCCGCAAATCGCCAAACAACTTGGCGTGTCGCTCAAAACCATCGACGTCGTTATCGACCTGAAGACCAAGTCGCATCAAGCCTCTGGCGCGACGGTGAAGGACCTGCAAATCGATGGCGACAAGATTCGCTTCACCGCGAAGTCTGATCGCTTACCGCTGGCGCCGGCCCCTGCCCTGCACTCGCCGGTGCAGCCCGAAAAGGTCGCCCTGCGATTGACCGTGAAGGGCCTCGACAAGAACAAAACCTGGACGGTGCTGTGCGGTGGCCAGGAAGTGAAGCTCAGCGGCGACAGCCATTTGGAACACGGCGGCCTGGTGCTGGCGAGCCCCGAGACCGAGCAGGTCGAAAAGCTGCGCCACACGATCAACCAGAAGAACGAGTTGTGGTTCCATCGTCATCGCCCGCAGAACGAAACCTATTTGTTCTTGTTCCGCAAGCACGAACAGGGGCAGAACGCGGCCGAGATCCCACAGTTCGATCCGCTGATCGAAGCTCAAGAGAAAGTCATCGCCGAGTTGAAACTGCCTCGGTCGCACGCCTACGAAATCAAGCTGAAGTAACGCATTCATTCGCTGCCCACACATTACTCAGGATGTCACGCTGTGCCGCACAATCCTGTGCGACGTCGCCTGCGACCTCTCCTCATGAATATCTCTATGAACCTTCGCCGCTTCTCGTTTTCGCTGCTGTTTAGCTGCCTGGCAGTGCCCGCATTCGCCCAGGCGATTCCCGATCCCGATCCAGAGCTAGAACGCAAGACGTTTGTCGTGCCGGACGGCTTTGAAGTGAATCTGTGGGCGGGCGATCCGCAGATGCACAAGCCGATCCAGATGAACTTTGACGAAAAAGGCCGATTGTGGATCGCGTCGAGCGAGGTCTATCCGCAGATCAAGCCAGGCCAAAAAGCCACGGACAAAATCCTGGTGCTCGAAGATACCGATGGCGACGGCCAGGCCGATAAGACGACCGTCTTCGCCGATGGGCTGCTGATTCCGACCGGTGTCTTGCCTGGCGATGGCGGTTGCTATGTGGCCAATAGCTCCGAACTGCTGCATTTCAAAGACACCGACGGCGACGGCAAGGCCGATCAAAAGCGCGTCGTGCTGAGCGGCTTCGGCACCGAAGACACGCAC
>JAEZGD010000272.1 GCA_023417165.1 Planctomycetota bacterium | reverse complement strand
GCGCCCTCCATTCCCGTTTCTCGGTAAACTTTCGCGCCGCTGCTGGCCGATGCAATCCGATAGACCCTTTTCTGTCCGAATCTATTCCCGCGCCGGGCGAACTGTTCGCTTCCGCCCGCGCTTTCCTGGCGATGGCATGTCGTTGACGACAGCAAGTGCAGCGTCGTACCTGCGAGTAGGCAAGTGGGAACTGGTGCGAGAAATCGGCCGCGGCGCCTGGACCAGCGTCCATCAGGCCCGCCCTAAAAACTGCCCAGGCGACGGTGATTATGCGGTCAAAATCCCGCTGCCGCAGTTCGCCCGCGACGCGCAAGTGGCCAACATGCTGCAGCGCGAAGCGTTTGTCTCGCGCCAGGTGCAACACCCGCATCTCTCGACGGTGCTGGCATGCGAGCTCGACGCGCCACCACACTATTTGGTGACGCCGTACTATCCAGGGGCCACCATCGCGCAAACGATCGCGCTCGGCGAGCGCTTGCCGACGCCGCACGCGCTGTGGATCATTCGCCAGGTGGCCGAAGCCGCTGCCGCGCTGCATGCGGCCGGCTGGCTGCACAGCGATATCAACGCCAGCAACATCCTGGTCGCGCCGACCGGTCACACCACGCTGATCGATCTCGGTCTCGCGCGCCGCTTGGACGAATCCGATAGCCAACGCCACTGCCTGGCCGGCACGCCAGAGAGCATGGCGCCCGAGATGTTTCAAGCCAGTCGCGAGCTGACATCGGCGGCCGATGTCTACAGCCTCGGCGTGGTGCTGTATCAACTGCTGGTTGGTTCGTTGCCGTTCGAAGACGACGATCCGATGAACCTGGTCGCAGCGCATGTCGAAACGCCGCCCCCGTCGCTACGTCAACGGTTGCCGCATGTGCCGACTCGTTTGGCGCGTCTGGTGCGTCGCATGTTGGCGAAAGAACCGCTGCGCCGCCCCAGCACGCCCGAACTTATCGCGGCGCTGACCGATTTAGAGATCGAAACGTTTGCGGAACGCCTGGTGGCATAGCCGCCGCCCGCGCCGACTGTGCAGGGGTATTTTCGAAGACGTGCATCAGCCCGCGCTTCATCACCTCGGCGACGACCTGTTCCGAAGTCGCATCAGGGCCAAGACTTGCCGCGACCTCGGTGAGCACCGCGAGTTCTTCCTCCGTCGGTTCGCTGCTGGAAAGGGCGTTTTCTGTGCAGCCTCTGGCGGGGGGCGAGGTCGCTTCTTCAGCCTCGCTCTCTTCCGCGACGGCCAGCGCTGGTGTTTCTTCGTCCTCTTCGTAGACCAGTTCGTGAACTTCATAGTTCAGCTCGCCGGCTTCGATCAAAGCGGTTTGCGCTTTGCCAATCCGCCCGGCGACTTTGGCCTGGTCGATGGTTAGCCGCGCAGCCGTTTGCAGCAGTCGCACATAAGCCGAAGTCTGGCGGCTATCCAGCCCATGCGAGAGTCGCATCGTCGTCGAGTACAGATGCGAGAGCCGTGCGTGACACAATCGCAGCGACGCCAGTTCCAGCATCTGCGGCGCGATGTTCAGCACGTCTTCGCTACCGTGCTGCGCGATGAATTGTTTCACATCGACCACGATCTGCTGCACCCGCGTCGGCGAGAGGCCGAACCGCCGCGCCGCCTCGCGCCGCGACAACTGATCGGTTTCGACCGCGTGATACACCTCAAACTTCCGCTCGCTCGGTAGGATCAATCGCATCGTGGTTCTCCCTCGTGGCAAAAGGCAAGTTGCAACCCATTTGCCGAGTAGATCCCGCGAGCGTGACACCTTTGGTCAAGGAGGTGTGAGGGTGGAGGGTGGGAGAGTGGAGTGGCGCGGAACTGCAGTCAAACGTCTTGGGCTGCACCAGCGCGCCGCTGCGCGACGTGCCAGAGGACCCCTGCCGGATCATAGACATAGGCGGTACGCAGTCCCCAAGGCTGCATCATCGGTGGCTTCGGAGCCTGCACTCCAAACCGTGTCACAACATCCAGGGTTTGTAGGTGCGACCACCAGAGATCGAGGTCATCGACCAAGAGCTGCAGCATGAAGTTCTCGGCCCATTCCTTCTGATAGTAACGCTGCAAGATGAATCCGCCCGAGGCAACGTTGAAGATCGCGACCTCGCCATCCAGCACCTTCTCAAAGCCGAGCGCTTCGTAGAACTGCTTGGACAGCTCGAAATCCTTGGTGGGCACGAAAGGACGCATCCGCTCGGTGCCGCTCAGAAGGTTCTGCACGGATGTCCCTCGACTATTCCGGACTCGATTTACCGAGACGCCTAACTTGTTTTTAGCCTGATCAGCCTATCACGATGGGTGCCGGGTGCCATGGGCGTCCCGCCCGTGCTGGGTTCCGGTTCGGCTTGAACCCTCAGTTCCTCTTTACTTCAAGCCCTTTCATTACGGTCTGAACCCACAAAGCAACGTCTGCCTAGCCAACCGTTGCACAGCTACTTCCGGCACAAAGCGTCGTTCAGGAACTGCGTCGTCTCCGCTAAGGCGGCCACGCGAAGGCGTTCTAAGCACGCCCGGCGACCGTTCGACGCCCCGTTCGACGCGCCGCATTGGCGAAAGGTCGGCTCCTCGGCCGAGCAGCCCCGATCGGCCGCGTCTCCTAGCACGCAGCGACCCTCTCCCTTCCACAACCGAAACGCCCAGGCGTCGTCCAGCAAGCGGTGACAGGCGGCGATCATCGTAACATCCTCCGACAACAGGTGTTCCGCCGCGTCCCGAGTCATTCTCAGGCCCTCGCGGCTTCTACCCATTCGTCGAACCTATCGCCTCCAAATCGACACGCCCCGCACAAAATTTTCCGCCTACTTTTATCTGCCGAATGCGACTTGCCGGGTGCCATGGGCCTCCGGCCCGTGCTGGTGTTCCTGTTCGGCCTGAACCCTCACCTACTCACGACCTCAAGCCTTTTCATTCCGGCCCGCACCTGTAAGAACCGCACGCCTTCGCCCGACTTAAATCACTCCGTTGCTGTCACCACTTCCTGCGCTTCCACAGGCGGCGTGCCGAACATGATCTGATGGCGTTTGACTTGAAGCACGCTGATCTCGCGCACCACCATGATCAGCATGCCTAGCATCGCCAGGCTGGCGCCCATCGAGACGAGTCCCCACACCGCCTGGCTCTTGAAGGCCTCGATCGCTTCCAATTTCGGCCCCAGCGCGGGGACGAACATGCCTGAGACGCCGGCCACGACCAGCAGCACGAACCACACCACGATTGACAGCGGAAACGTTTTCGGCTGCGTGCTTTCTGGCAAGCGACCAGGATCGCTGCCCCACCAAATCTCAAGTAGCGTATACGGCAGCCACACAAGGTTGATGCCTGGCAAGAACAGGCCGAGCGCGGCAAGTAGCGGCGTGAGTCGAGGCTCGTACCCCAGCACGCGAATGTTGCGATTCATCGTGTACAGCCAATGCGCCAGCGCGAGCAGCAGCACCAGCCCCACGATACCTTGCAGCATCGCCACCTGCGAAACACTCGCCCAAAGCCCAGCGATCTGCTGCATCCAGGCGTCGCGATTCAAATAGCCTGACTCGACGTTCATCCACAGCGCCACCCAGGCGAGTATCCACCCGATTTGCAGGAGCATCATCGCCCCGGCGAGTAACATCACACCAACAGGCTGTGTCTCTGGATCCGCGAACGCTATCGGCTTGCTCATTGATTCCTACCTCTGCTCTTCAAAGGAAGGGACACGTTACTCCGCTTGCTTTCATCCTCAATCGCGCGCCTCTACCGGGTGCGACAGGCGTCCCGCCCGGGCTGAAGTTCCTGTTCGGCTCGAGCCCTCACAGACTCATCACTTCAAGTCTTTTCCTGGCAGCCCGCACCCACCATCACCGTCTGCCTCCTCCACGAAACTGTCTGTCACCTGTCCCCCTATCACCTGTCCTCTATTCAACGCCCCTGCGGCACTGCCGGCAGAACGACTGGCGGCGGTGGCAACTCGGGCACGGGCGGCAGCAAGACGATCAGCGTGTTCTCTTTCAGCAATTGCAAAAACGTCGGATCAACATCCTCGACCTTCACCACCGGCTTGCCGACTCCGTGCGAAACGATGCGATCCACCAGCACGACAGGGCGAAGCTCACCCGCAAACAGCCGCGGCAGTTCACTGGGCACGGCCCTCTGTCCCTTCACCGTCCGCACTTCGATCTGGTCGAGCGGATACTCCTTCACCAGCGGCGTCCACTTCGTCACGATCCTTTGCCGGGTTTCGTCGCGTTGAAACTCTTCGCTGATGATTTTCCCATCGACCTCGCGCTGCACCGTTACCGGCAGGCGCACGATATACGACTGCGTGACACTCTCAGGCACAAGCGACTGCACCTCGAGCGTCTTCTTCTCGGCAGAATACTTCGCCTTCGCCACACGCGGCGGACTGCGCTGCTCATCCTCCGCCTTCCTCGGCCCCTCCTGCGCCCGAACCGCCCCCGCCAACAACACCACCGCCACGATCAAGCATGAAGTTTTCATCCGTGTCGCCCTCGTGAGTTGAAATCGGCAGATTCAAAGCCTAATTCGTTATTGCGAACTCGAAACGTCGTTTGCGCTGCAGCTGCTTTGACATTGATTTCAAGTCGTTGCCTTTTCACTTGTTGTCCATCGGCACTGCATAGTACTTCTCAATGCCAGAGTAAACGAGATGGATGTCCGCGGAATGTGTGTCCAGAAGTTCTGCCAATCAATACTGCTTTGCACTAGTCGAGAGGGGCCAAATTGAATGATGCTGTGATTGCATATGCCTGTCATATGCCTTGTTCGAGGAGAGATAGTAGTTGTCTGGTCTTTCTAAAAAGCTCGTCAAAGGTAAGTATCTCTACAGCGCGATTGCTTCTTCGAAACAACTCGAACGAATTGCGTTTGCCATCATTATCTAAGAGGCCATCGCTGCCAACGATCAACAAGCAGGGTGGGTCGACTATGCGGAAATCGCTTTGCTTGCTATTGCTTTGTAGTGCAAAGTAATGCTTGGTCATTGTGTCCTTGTAGTTGAGAGCTTGGATAAGTGCTCCACTTACTTCCTGGGAGATGCCATAGACCTCAGTCGACTTCCGATAAGGGGTGGCGTAGGTGAGTTGTGACATTGGCGTCTTAAGTTCGACGATCAATGTGTGCTTTGATTGTAGGTTCTGCAATAAGAAATCTGCCTCACCACCACCGGTTCCCTCGATTCCCTTTCCACCGACATATGATTTACCTTTCAAGACAACAACAGGCGCGCTGAATACCTGTGATAGCACAAAGGAATACTCCTCGATGGTCGATTGCCAAAACTCCTCTTGTGCATTTGTTGAGTTTGCTTCCCAAATTGAAAGGGCCTTTTTGATTGTCCCGATGCCAGCAATCGTACTGATCTGGGATAAGTTCGAGGCGTCAAGTCTCTCAAGGTGACTTAATAGTTCGTGCGTGTTACCAGACTTAGCCAGCCATTCTAGGACCCGAATAATGGAATCTGTGTCAAAACTGCCTAGTGCCGGGTCTGCGGCAGTGTATTGCTTCGCTTCTTTAGCAT
>JAEZGD010000261.1 GCA_023417165.1 Planctomycetota bacterium | reverse complement strand
TTGCTAGACACTAATGGTGATGGCCGCTGGACCACCGACGACGCACGCGTTCATTTTGGTCAGAAAGGTGATATTCCGGTCGTCGGCGATTGGACCGGCGACGGCATCGACAAGATCGGTGTCTATCGCCAAGGCCAATGGATCTTCGATACCAACAACGATCGCACGCTCGACGCCGCCGACAAGGTCTTTGAACTCGGCGGAGCCGAGGACCTGCCTGTGGTAGGCGATGTGGATGGCGACGGCATCGACGATGCCGGCTTGTACCGAGATGTCGAGTCGCCTGCCGTGCGCGAAGCGAGAAAGTAGCTGCCCGGACTTGCGAGAAAGTAAAGATGTGACACGAGCTGGGGCAGTGGGGCCCCAGTCTCGGCATAGCGTCACCGGCTGTCAAAACGAGTCAAACGCGTGTGATTTTAGATATAAAAGCCATGGCTTTTTATGCTTTTACAACTAGCGCAAGTTGTAAAGCCTATTGTTAATATACCTTTGCGCATTCTTCCTCAGCTACGCATCCCCACTCGTCATTTCGGAGTGGCATAGTAATTGCAAAGGGGCAACCTCTCCTTCGCCCCTTCTTATTACTAGGTGCTCCATGCTTCGGAATTGCTCCCTCGCGATTGCATTGCTCGCCCTTGGTTCTGTAGCCCAGGCAGAGATCATCCTACCGACATTCACCAACACATCTAGTAGCGGAAACCACACAGATTTCGGTGGAACGCGAGCGGTTGTTTCTGACAGTTTCTTCGAAGATCATCGCGGCATCGCCGAGTTTTCATTGGCTGGCTTACAGCCTTTCACGAGTGCGACCTTAGAAGTCGATGTTTTTGACGTTAATGGACCGGGGCTAATGATCGACCTCGTCGCCTTTCACGGCGATAATGTCTATAGCATTGGTGGTGACTGGAGCATCGCTTCGTTCGCAACCATTACCAGCCTGAACTCGGCCACGCTTGTTGATGGCCAGCACCTTTCGATTAATATCTCAAATGCCCTGGCTTCGGCGGTTGCGAACGGAGACATTGCACTGGGACTTCGCTTTCAGCGAAACGGCGCACCTACCGATTCGAACAATCTGGCCGACTTCCGAAATCTAAGAATCGTAACGCAAGCTGCGGAAGTCCCAGAGCCAGCGTCGCTGGCCATCTGGGGAATTGGCTCTCTAGGTATGGCATGGTGTGCCAACCGACGC
Organism: Planctomycetota bacterium; assembly: GCA_023417165.1. Taxonomy (GTDB): domain Bacteria; phylum Planctomycetota; class Planctomycetia; order Pirellulales; family Pirellulaceae; genus JAEZGD01. The sequence goes on along the minus strand of JAEZGD010000261.1, from coordinate 1,868 downwards.
GCGAGGAAGCGCCTTGGCCCCATGCAGTAATCGCAAGCCTACCACTCAAGAAAGCAATCGACCCCAGGAGCATCCCTTACTCCCAGGGTGGGTCGAATGCCGCAGTACGAACTCGCTTAGGGGCGAGGGACTGCTGTTCGCGGCCGCGTGCATCCTGCACGCATACCTGTCGGTTGCCGCGAGGCAGTCTGTGGCCGCTGACTGACTCGCACTTCCCGACACATGGCGAACTCACGGACGGACGTAAGCCCGTGCTCTCTTCTATACTGACGTTATCTGGTTTTCCTCTTAACGAGGCTGGTTAGGCCGCACCAATTCTTCGTTAGGCGTGTTGGTCACAACAGGTGAACTCTTCACACCCACGCTCTCTTCGAACGCGTTCTCGGCGAGTTGGTCGTATCGCGGTTGCAACCCTTGCAGGTATTCTTCCCAGCGAACTTTGTCCCACAGTTCTAGGTGATCGCGCACGCCCAGCAGCATGACCTCGCGTGTCAGCCCCGCGAATTTGGCCAGTTCTGTTGGAATGCGAATCCGTCCTTGACTGTCGACCTCCACCGCCTCTGCTTGCGCATAAAACAACCGGCTAAACGCACGCGTGTCTTGCCCGGCAGGCGAACCCTGAGCCAATTGTTGGCCCAGCCGACTGAAAGCTTCCTCGGTGTACAAGGCGAGCGATCCGTCGGTGCCCGGCGTTAGGTAAAGGAGGACTTGGGATGTCTGTCCCAGGGCATCACGAAGTCGTTTGGGAAGGGCTAGTCGTTGTTTGTCATCGAGTGACCTGGGATATGTTCCGGTAAAGAGCATCGATCCCACCTGTCACCACTTTGTCCCACAACGCCCCCCAAGATACCCGCGCAATCCACAGAGTCAACATGATTTTGAAAGAGCCCTTCGTTTTCTTCGCAGCGGCCCTTCTAAACCACGATTAGATCAGTGGTTACGTCCGCAGGAAATTATCGCGCGAGAGCGCAAGCGCTGAACAAACGCTCGTATTGGCAGACCATTACATCGAGCGAGAAGTGAGTCCGCACGCGCTGGCGATTTTGCTCCCCGAGTTGGTTGGCCCACAGCGGATCTGCGGCCATTCGCGTCAGCAGCATCGACCATTGCATGGGGTCGAAGGGCAGCGCCTGCGGATCGTCGGCACCAAGGATTTCGCGCACCCCTTCGACCGGAGTAACCACAACTGGCAAGCCGGCCGCCATGGCCTCAAGCACCACGTTCGGCATCCCCTCGTAACGAGAGGGAAGTACCAACACTTGGCAGGCGGCCAGAATTGCCGCCACATTGCTTTGCCACCCAGCAAAGTGCAATCGCGAATTGGCGCGAGTACGTAGCGTGCTCGCTTCAGGACCATCGCCAACCACTAGCAGATGCGAATCGGTCGCCTCCAACATCGGCAACAGTTCCAGCAAGCGCTCGACGCCTTTTTGACGATCGAGCCGTCCCACGAACACCAGCGGCCGCACGCCAGTCGGAACGCCAAAGCCCGTCAGATCGGCGGGCTCCGCCACTTCAAAGGCATCAACATCGACGCCGTTGGGAATCACCACGTTTTGCTCGTCGCGCAGCCGCAGCCGTTGCTTCACCGCCGTGGCGACGCTTTGACTGACGCTCACAACCCGCTGCGCGCGCCGCGCGACATAGCCTTCGACTTTCGAACGCCACCAACGCGGGTCGTTCACACGCATCCCCAGCAGAACCGCCTTGATGCCGGCCTGCCTGGCGGCGACCGAGCCAATGACATTCGCGTGAAACAAGAACGACTGCATCACCTGCGGCTGGAACTCGCGAAATCGGTCCGTCAGCCGCTGCACCGTCGGTCACAAGTGCCGCCAGCCCTGGGCGTCGAAGAACTCGACCGGAAC
>JAEZGD010000328.1 GCA_023417165.1 Planctomycetota bacterium | reverse complement strand
GCCGTACTGGTTGCGAATCGCTTCGAAGTCCGGCGTCTCGAACAGCTTGACGAGCCAATGTTCGATTTCGACGTTGTAATTGGTGCGCGAAAGGCACAGCCCGGCGGCCGCTTCGAGCGTCGTGCGGCACGTGCTGTTGATCTTGTTGACGAGCGACTTCAGACTAAGCGAGATCATGGACGGCTCCGCTAGGGGTGGCGACCGTCCGTGGCGCAATCAGGAATGTTCCTTCCCAATCGGCCGCAGAGTAGCTCGTTCTTGTGAGACTTTTCAGAGCAGAGGCATCACGCGGGTTATAGCGACCTTAGCGTTGGTCAAGAAACAGCACGACCGAAGCACGCGTGGGCCTGCTTCGGTCGTGACGATTGCGCGGCGCTATTATCGACCAGAATAAAGCGAGGCTTTGCTGCCATAGCTGCCGCTGAAGTTAGTGCGGTCACTTTCGTGATGGCGATCCCAGTTCGCGCCATTGTAGGTGCCGCCGTGCCCATAGCCGCCGCCATAGTACGTGTCATAGCTGCGCGCCGGCATGGGTGCTGCATAGACCGCGCCGCCATCCGCCTGATACGAATAGCTGCGATAGCCACTGCGAGGCATGGCTTGTGCGTTGGCATAACCTCGCGAGTAAACCATGTTGTTGCCGCAGCAGCACGGATTACTCATATGTTGGCGCGGCATGGCATGCATCTGGCGGCCGTGCGCCGGTTCAGCCATCGGTATCGGAGCCGGCATATCGCTTGGCGACGCCTGGGTGGGCGACTCGACACGCCGATCGAGGTTGCGGTCAACATTACGATCCACTTCATTGCGCACGGCATCGCGTGCTGGCGTGGGTTCAATGGGCCGATCGTCTTGCGAGAAGGCGACGGCCGCCGGCAAGACCAATGCTAGACTCATGATCCCAGCTACTAGTTGTTTCCACGTCTGTCTCATGATCATGCTCCGCCTGGAGAGGAATTCCGGCTGCCGTTCTTCGGCCACCCGGAATAAGGAAACACCGTCCGCACATCCGTGACGAACACTCAAAATCGCTGCAACTGTCGCGCCCGAACTAGAAGCTATGCCAACTGAAAAGTCGTAACCTGCTTACCAATCGATAGTTGCGACAGGAAGCCGGATCGCTTGGGAAGATGACATTTTGGCAAGGCGGCAGAGCGTTGAACGCCGGGCGTACATTGCGAACGAACGTTGCCAGCGGCACAGCCCCATTTGTCGACGCCAGGGCGTTAGTTGCGTTCTATATTTGCGGCGCAGTAGTCCGCACGTTCTGCGCACTTATGGTGCTCGAAAGGCTTCGCATGTCGACAACGCCTCCCTTGGTAACGCACGTTTTGCAGTTCGCACAATCGCTGCGCGTGTACTGGCGATTTTGGGTCACGCCGGCGGCAGTGATGACCTTATCCGCGCTCGGCTATGCGTTGATGAAGCCGGATGAGTGGCAAGCGACCCAGGTGTTGCACGTGCGGAACGAAGCCGCAGGCGTCGCCGATCAGCCAGGCAAGTTCAGCAGCGTCGATGCGATGCAAACCGCGCAAGAGACGATGGTGGAACTCGCCCGCAATCAATCGGCGCTGACCGCTGCGCTGCGCGAAGTCGGACCGCCGAGCCAGCGTCGCACCAGCGCCGCGTGGCCGAGCGCCGCCGATGTCGATGCGCTGCGCGACAGCATCTCGATCAAAGCACCCGGCGGCGCGCAACTCGGCCGCACCGAAGTGCTTCAAGTCTCTGTCAAAGCTCGCGATCGCGACCGCGCAGTGGCGTTAACGGCCGCAGTTTGCGATCAGTTGGAAAAGAACCTGCAAGAGCTGCGCAACAAACGCACCGGCGGCGTGATCGAAGAACTCAGCAAGTCGCAACAGCTTGCCCAGATCGATCTGGCCGCTGCCACCAAGAAGCTCGAAGACCTGGAAGCCGAGATCGGCAGCGATCTGCACGAGGTGCGCATTCTTAATCAATCGGGAACTGGCGAAAGCAACCTGCGCACTTCGCTCACGCAAATCAAGAACGACCTGCGCACGGCTAAAGCCTCCTACGAAGAAAAGGTCGAGCAGCTCAAGCATCTGCAAACCGTGGGCGACGACGCCAGCCAGGTGACGGCGATGCCGAATCGCCTGCTGGAATCGCAGCCGGCTCTCAAACGCTTAAAAGACGGGCTCATTGATGCGCAGCTGCGCACGGCCGAGCTATCTGGCAACATGCGCAAGGATCACCCCAAGGTGAAAGCGGCCATCGAAGCCGAGCGCGAAGTGCTGGGCGACCTGCGGGCGGAACTGGGCGTGGCGGTGAAGTCGCTAGAAACCGACATTCGCATCAGTCGCACGCTCCTCGATTCACTCGAACATCAACGCGCCGTGGTGGAAGGCCGCCTCGATCGCTTGGCCGGGCTGCGCGCGCGCTATAACAATCTCGATACCGATGTGAAACAGCGGACAGAGATTCTGCAGAAAGCGACCAAGGACCTGGCCGACGCGCGGGCGAGCCATGCTGCGGCATCGGCGGCGAGCCTAATCACGCGGATTGACGGACCGCAACTTGGTACCAATCCGCTGGGACCGGGACGCAGCATGATCTGCGCGGCGGGGTTGCTCGGAGGGCTCGCCACCGGCATGGGCCTGGTGTTTCTCGTGAGTCCACAAGGCCAAGCCGCCGGGCGACGCTGGAGCGATTCGGTCGCCAGTTTTGGTCGCCGCGCTACCGATATTCTGCCAGGCTTTGGGCGACGTCGCTCCGATGTGGCCGGTGGACAACGCATGGGAGATCCGCCGCCGACAATTCCGGGAGGTCGCCGGGCGGAAGATCCGCCTGTGGAGGCTCCGGTCGCTGCCAACACTTCACGCGAACGCCGCGGCGGTGGCGATCGACGCAAGAGCCAGCGCTAAGCCGTTTAGAAAAGCGGTCCTACTGCAATCTCGCCAAACGGCTGGCCCGCCAGCACCACGGGCACGCTTTGCCCCGGCGCGTAGTCTTTACGCATCGTGTATTCCGAAGTCTCCGGCTTCGGCACGGAGTAGACCTCGATCTGCGGCTGTTGCAGGTTCACGATCCAATACTCGGCAATACCTGCCCTGGCGTACGAGCGCAGTTTAATGCCACGATCGCGTGCATAGGAACTGTCGGCCACTTCAATTACCAAGCCGATCTGCGCGGGGCCTGGGTGTTGGCCGCGGTAGTCCAAGGGCGAGCCTCGCACGATAGCGATGTCGGGCTCGGGTTCGCCATCGGCCAACGTCACCGCTGACTGAGCGCGGCAACTCCAGTCAGGCGGAAGGATGCGAATAAAAAACTGGCTTAAGAAATTCACGAGCGAATCATGGGGTGGATTCTTCGTCATCTTGGTGACTAGCCAGCCTTCGATAAGTTCATAAGGATCCTCTTCGTCGAGCAGACCAAGTCGAATCAGTTCGTGGTACTCCGCAACCGTCCAGCGTTTGACTGGCTCGGGCGGCAGCACCAGCGAATCGAATGTCGTCGGGGAAAATGGCGCAATAGACATGTCTGGCTCCTTAACCTCAGCTATTGTACCAAGACTCGCGAACCGAATCCCCTCGGACGGCGTCTTAACATCGGAGCCAATATGCCCTATGGTGCATGGGCCCCGAAGTCGACCAGGCGATCGCTGGTTCGAAAGAGCGAGAGGAAAGTCCGGGCTCCACAGGACAGGGTGGTCGGTAACACCGACCGGCCGCAAGGCTCGGGAAAGTGCAACAGAAAGTAAACCGCCGCGTTCGTGCGAGCCCCCGTCAATGGAATTGCGCGGGCGCGGTAAGGGTGAAACGGTGCGGTAAGAGCGCACCAGCAGGGGTGGCGACACTCTTGGCTAGGCAAACCCCACCCGGAGCAAGGTCAAGCAGCAGGCAGCGCGGCGCGCAAGCGTCGCCGTGGGTCGGTCCGGCCCGCTATAGACCTGCGGGTAGACTGCTAAAGGCGGCGAGCAATCGTCGTCGTAGAGAAATGATCGCCACCGCGGGCCTTTCGCCTGCGGGACAAAACCCGGCTTATCGGTCGACTTCGGGGCTTCTTTTTTGCTACTGAAGCGCGCTGCTCGCGGTGTAAACCGCCGTGAATCCGTAAGCGCTAACCTGTAAAGATGCCTTTACGTTTGCAGGTATCCAAAAGTCGCAGTTGATGGATCGTAAATCTTTTTACATCAATGGCTTGCGTTCTATCTGTACAAAAACGATAGCTGGAATGGCAATTGCTCTACAGCGGGGGCCTCACCCGTTGGAACACAAGAGGATGCTATGAAAGCAATGGTTTTGCGCGCACTCGCCTGCATGGTTGCGGCGATGGGCCTGGGGGCCAGCGTGGCTTCGGCCAGCCCGATCCCGGTCAACATTTCCTACAATTTCACGTCGGGAAGCTTGCCGGCAGGCAATGTCTATTCCAACGGCGTGATCAGCCCCAACCCGCACGGCCTGACCGCGCCGACCCTGTCGGCCAGCGCTGCGGCGACTTCGGCGACCTTTGGTTTGTCGATCACGCCGGGCAGCGTGGCGCTGACGCCTACGGGCCAAGGCCTGGGCATTGGCTACAGCGGCAGTCTCTTCGGGTTCATTCCGGCCAACGATACCAATCCTGGCAACATCGACGGCTTTGGTGCCAGCGAAGCGCTGAACCTGACCCTGGGCGCGGCCTCGCCTCACTTGTCGGACTTCAAGCTGGCGTCGATCACGCTCGGCAACATCGCCAACGGTCTGCTGATCGACGACGACGTAATGATCACGGTCAACGGTATCGACTACTTGATCGATCCCATCTCGAATCCGTGGTTCGTTTTCGAACTCGGTCAGATGGTGACTTACGATCTGTCGTCGCTGAACATCGCCATCAACCCAGGCGACACCGTCAGCGTTTGGGCGCCCGGCGCCAACGACGACTTCACGGTTGCAGGCATCAGCTTCTCGGCGCTCAGCACGCCCGAGCCAGGCAGCCTGGCGGTGTGGTCGATGCTGGCGGTCGGTGGCCTGTTGTATCGCCGTCGTCGCATGGCCGCTCGCGCCTAGTACTTGGGCGAGCTAACAAATCTCACTTCGTGGCCGCGGTGCTGTTCTCAGTGCCGCGGTCTTTTTTTGCGCGCAGCGCAAAATTGGAAATGCACCCCACCATTCTGTTAAGCTGACGGAATGTCATCGAGCTGCCCTCATTGCCAGTTGGAAGATGCTCACGCCACAGCCGACGCAACTTGTCCGCGATGTGGATCGCCACTCGATCTATCGCTCGCAGTAGCTGACGAAGTGACGCAACCATCCGACTCCGCAGTGCTAGTCATCGAAGCGCTTCCCAGCGAGATTGCCGCGCAAGAGGCATCTGCGTCGGAGGCAAAGCTTCCACGCCCAGGATTGTTCGAAGCGATCGTGCTCGCCTGGCTGACATACATCGTCGTGATGGTGATCGTGCCGCCGCTTGGCAGATTGCTGTCGGTCTTCGCGCCCGAACTGGTGCTCACCAATGAGCACTTACTGCTGCTCGCTGCGATGGTCAGCTCGGGCGTGATGGGATGGTGCGGTTGGATCTATTTGTCCCCGCAAGCCATGCAGCGCATGGCGCTATTCAAGCCACGGTTACTGCATGTGCTGATCGCGCTAGTGTTGCCGCTGCTGTTGCAAATCGTGGTGCTGAAAGCCGAGAGCCTTGTCACGTCTGGCAGCGGCAGCGGGCAATCGCAGACCTCGTCCGAAGTGAGCGATCACTGGTATTCCTACTACGTCATCGCGGAGCAACCGTGGCCGCTGATGCTCCTGGTCGGGTGCGTATTGCCGGCGTTCTGTGAAGAGATCTTCTTTCGCGGATGCATCGGTCGCGGATTGGTGGCGCGCTACGGCGTTCTGCTCGGCGTGCTGCTAACGTCCGTCTTATTTGGCGTGCTACATATTGAACCTCGGCACATCGCGATCGCCTTTTGCCTTGGCCTGATCGCGCACATCGTTTACCTCTGCAGTCACTCGCTGTGGACCGCGATCTTGCTGCACTTTGCCAACAACGCTCTGGCGTTTGGCATGTTTCGAATGCAACTCGATGGCGCGTTTTCTCAGGGACTTTCCATCTCCTGGCCGCTGGCCATCAGCGCGCTGCTCGGCTTGATGGGCCTGCTGTGGGTGTTATGGCGCACGCGCCGAGGTTGGGTACTGGGACAAACGTCGCCCGAGGCCCGATCCTATTTCAGCCTTGAGCGGCCCGCGGACGATGCCCGGCTGGTTGGCTTGCCATGGCAATGGGGCGACTTTGCGGTGTTGACTGTCTGTCTCGTGATGTTTGGCAGTGTGGCTTATAGCGTCGGGAAAGAAGGGCAGGGCTGGTACGCGACGCGCGAGTGTATCGCCCAGGCGGATGCGGCGATTATCCGCGAAGACTACGCGCAGGCGAGATCCTCTTACGATGCGGCGCTGCGCGTTTCGCCCAACCACGTGTTATCGCTGCATGGTCGCGCCACGACTTCATTGATGCTGGGCGATCACTCCGCTGCGCTGGCTGACGCCGATCGCTGCCTGCAGTTGTCGTCAACCAATGCGTACGCTATCGCCACTCGCGCTGGCGCCTTGCTAGGACTAGGCCGCAGCGATGAGGCGCTCGTGGATGCTCGCCGCGCGGTCGAGCTTGATTCACGGGATGAGTGGTGCATACG
>JAEZGD010000214.1 GCA_023417165.1 Planctomycetota bacterium | reverse complement strand
GGCCTACGCTGGGGGCCGTGCCGGCGATTTTGGTCGCGCTCACGGTTAGTCCACAGCTAACGTTGATGGTGATCGTCGGGGCGATGCTGATTCAAACGCTCGAAAATTATTTGTTTGTGCCCAAGGTCATGGATCGCAGCGTAGGGATCTCGGCCGTGGTGACGCTGCTGGCGTTGGTTGCGTTTGGTGCGCTATTTGGCTTGCTGGGCGCCATCCTGGCGATTCCGCTGGCAGCGATTGTTCAAACGCTGTTCGAGCGACTGTTCCTGCAGGCCGACTTCAAGGAAAAGGATGTCGAGATCTCGCGCGATTTCGCCGGCGTGATGCGTTATCAACTGCTCGATCTGATTCATGACGTGCAGCGACAACAACGCACCAAGGACGCCGATCTCGAAGAGTCCACGACCTCAGCTTATAACGAAATCGAAGCGCTCGCTGTCTCGCTTGACGATTTAATCGTGCGCGAGAGCTCTGGCGAAGCCGAACCAGCCGAGCGTCTTGTACAGGCGAAATCGGCATGAACGTGCGCGAAATTGCCCTGCGAACCACCGTCGTCGTCGCCACGCTCTTGGCGCTCTTGATCCTGTGGCAAGTTGGCGTGGCGGTGGCCATTTTATTGGCTTCGCTGGCGCTGGGTGCTTGTATGTATCCGCTGGTCGAGCATCTGCAGGAACGCGGCTGGCCGCGCCTCGGTGCGATCGCGTTGGCGGTGGCCGGCAGCTTGTTGGTACTACTAGGCTTTGCGGTGATGATGGCGGTGCCGCTGGCTGCGGATCTGCAAGAGATCTCCCAGGACGTGACGCAATCGATCGAAAGCCTGGCCACAGAAGACCCCGATCATTGGTTGTTACGTGCCGTGCGTCCGAAGCTCGCCACCGAAACGACTGACGAGACGCCTGAAGTAGCACCCGCCTCGCCGGGCGCGAGTTCGCTCATGAGTTCGGCCGTCGGGACCGTGACGGATCTCATACAGCTAGGAGCACACTTTGCCATTTGCATCGCGCTGAGCGTCTATTGGACGATCGACCGCCAACGCATTGAACGTTTATGGTTGTCGTTGGTGCCGGTCAAACGGCGCGTGCCGGCGCAAAAGCTCTGGCAATCGGTCGAGCGCGAACTGGGCGCCTACCTGCGCAGCGAACTCGCGCAAGGACTATTGGCCGCGCTGCTGTTGTGGGGAGGTTTTGAATTGCTGGGTCTACGCTATGCGGCACTCGCTGCGCTGGCGGCGGCCGTCTTGTCGATGATTCCTTGGCTCGGCAGCCTGTTTGCCATTGCGGCGGTGCTGCTGCTGTCATCAGGCAAGCTCGTCGATCCGGAGTTTCCCTGGTTCTCGATGCAAAGCTGGGTCGCGATCGGCTACCTGGCGGTGGTATTAGCCTTCTTGGAATTTGTTGTCGAGCCGCGGCTGTTTAAATGTGATCGCTATAACTCGCTGTGGACCGCGCTCACCACGCTCGCGCTGACCATGACGTTTGGGGTGTGGGGGCTGCTGTTTGGTCCCGCCGTCGGCTACGGCATTCAAATCGTCTTGCGGCATTTACATCCGCTGCTTTTTTACGAGCCTGCCAAAAAGCCCACGCTGGCGGCCATCGAAGCGCGTCTGGCACTCTTGCGCTCGCAATGCCAGGGCGAGGAAACCCCACCCGAGATTCTTTCTTTCATCGATCGCTTAGAAGCGGTCGTCGAATCGCAGTCGGCAGGCGCGACACCGTAGTTGCCAGACCGGCGGTCAATGTGAACTGACTTCGACCAACCCCCATTCTTCTGCTGCGAACAGCGGGTCTTGATGCATCTGGGCTGCGGCACGACCGATAAAGAGAAAAAGACCGGCATTCCATTTGCATTAGTGCCTGCGGTCCGCCCTCGGTGGCGCGCACACGGAGAATAGTCATGGCTTGTCCTTCGCCGATTCGATTTCCGATTTGGACCTGGTCCGTAGGGCTGGTGGTCACTTGCGCCGGCAGCGGTCTTGCTGTCGAACCTGATGCCAAGACCGCGGTCGTCGTGCTGCGGTTAGCTCCCGGGGCATTGGCCGAGGTTCACTCGAAGACGTTTGCCAAAGAGCAAAAGGTGGATGACCTAGTGCTCGGAACGACGGTGAAAGGGGACGCCAAGACGACGGGCGAGTGCGCGATTCGTCCGTGTCAAAAAGTGGGCGAGTTGTCGCTGCGCGTGACCGGAGTGTCGGTCACGACCTCCGAAGGACGCAATGGTCCGGCGATCATTCATTCCACGACCACCACCCGCTTTGTCGCCACAGCGCCGTTGCGCTACCGGCCCGAAGCAGGCTTTACCAAGGGCGAGATCGAAGTCGAAGCCGATACCGAAACCAAGACCAACGATATTCAGTCCACGCAAGGCGGCATCGCCGGCGCGCTGGTAAAGAAGCTGGCCGCCAAAAAGATCGCTGAATCGAAAGACGAAGCGCAAAGCATCGCGCGCGATCTTGCAATCAAACGCATTCGCAACGCTCTCGAAAGCGAACTGGACGACCGCTTGGTCCGACTGAACTCTTGCTACGATGACCTGAAGCCGGTAGTGGCTGCGATTCGCGCCAGCGGTCATGATTTGATCCATTTGGCTGCCGAGGACGGTTGCTTGCTAGTGGCCGCCAGTTCCGCAGATAGTCCGCCAGCCGCGCCCCTGATGAAGTTGCCAGAGCCGGCCGCCCGCGCGGAAGTCTGGATGCAGCGTGAAGCCATTGATGCGGAAACTGGTCGCAAGCTGAACTCGTTGGCTCAACCGCTGTCGGTCAGCGCTCGGCCGCCCGATGCCAATACCCAACCCACGCTGGTGCTCGATCACCAGGAACAATGGCTCGTCATGCGCGTCGCCGACGTTCGCACCGAATCCCCTCCCAAGCGTTTGAAGTAGCCATGCCGTCAGTCGCGCGCGAATTGATCGCTGCCACCTCTGAACGTTCAAATGGCGATGTAGACGCCAATGTGTCGCCGCGCCTGGTGGTCCAAATTAGAGACCTGCCGGGAACGCGGCGACGTTCATTATTCGTTCACAGATCGTACCGCGTCTCCAACTCGCTTGATTCCGCAAGTAACCGTCGCTTGTCGCTTCCCTGCCGAATCGCTTGGAGCATGCGCCTGTCGCCAGCGATTCGACCACACCGGCGACTGAGCCTTTTAAGCGATGCTCCCGCAGTGCTGCGTAGACGCTCCCCTCGACTTCGCGTAACATCTTCCGCAAGGCACTTGAACGAATAAAACAACGGCAGGCCATCTATGCAACCGCTCTTCGATTATGCTGGTTCGCTGAAACGCATGGGAGGCGATGAGCAGTTGTTTGGCGAAATGGTCGGCTTCCTATCCGCCGACGCGCCGGTATGGCTGGAGCGCATTCGCACTGGTCTGACGGCTGGCGATGCGAAGCTCGTGCACCGTAGCGCGCATACGCTCAAGGGGCTGGTGGCGAACTTCGGCGCGCAACCGGCAGTAACCGCCGCTTCGATCGTCGAACAATTAGCGTTAGAGGAACCAGGGTTGGAACGCGCGCGCAGTGCGCTTCCCGCCCTAGAAATGGCGATTGATGAATTGCAACTCGCGTTAGCGCCTTATCGCCAATCTTAAGTCCGACTGGTCTTGTGCTCCTTGGCAACGAATACATGTGGGATATCTTGCGAGCACGCGGCGCTTTAATCGGACTGATCATGTTGCTGTTGGTCTTTCTGACCAATGGTTTCATTGCGTATTGGAACCTGCGGCGTTTGCATACCAACTCCGCCGCGGTCGAGCAGTCGTATGCCATTCTCGACGAGTTGAAGGCGCTGCGGATCGGCATTGGCGATGCCGAAACAGGCATGCGCGGATACGTCATCACCGGCGATCGCGCCTTCTTGCAACCTTATGAGTCGGCGCAACTGGCGGTAGACGCTTCGCTGGCCAAACTGCGTGAAGGGACGAAGGATACCGAGAGCCAACTGTCGTCATTAGCGACGCTGGAACAGCAAGTGGCGACAGCCATGGCGCATATCCACCG
>JAEZGD010000142.1 GCA_023417165.1 Planctomycetota bacterium | reverse complement strand
ATGCTTACTCGTCACCGGCTTCCGACTGTTCGTCTTTGCCAGACGCTGACGATGTCGCTGGAGCCACGATCTCTTGCGGTTTTTCAGGAGCCGACTCTTCCGCCGGCGCAGCAGGCGTGCTGGCCGTTTGCGCGGCTTTGACGTGCGTTTCGACCGTCGTTTTCAGCTCAACCGCCAGCGCGTCTTTGACGCGATCAGCTTCGGTTTTGGCGAGTTTGGCGAGATCGCCCTGCATGGTGCTGGTGAGTGCTTTGATCTGTTCGGCGGTGCCAGTCTGCATCACCTTGACTTGCTCTGCATACGCAGCGTGCAGCTTCTTTGACTCGTCCACCAACTTCGCATCCAGCTTAGCGGCGAGGTCTTTCACCTGCGCGGCGGCTTGCTCCTCGAGCTTCTTGGTATGCGCGACGAGTGCGGCCTCGGAAGCAGCTTGCAATTCCTTCAGTTGGTCGGTGGCTTGAGCCTTCAGCTTCTCGCCTTCGGCCGCGACCAGTTGCGACGCTTGTTCGCGCAGCTTGACGATCTCGGCGGCCAGTTGCTCTTGCGTGGCGCTGTTGATCTTGTTGGTGGCGACATCCATCTCGCGCTGAATATCGGCATTCACTTTCGCATTCAGCTCAGCCGACAGCTCGCCTTTGATTTCTGCCTTGCGGCGCTGCCAGCGCCGGCCAAACACCTGCGCCTCGGCGGTATCGAACGAAAAGAGCGGGCTAACAACGCCGGTCACAATAACGAGCGTCCACAACCAATAACGAGACATATACGAAGACTCCATGGCGAGAGCGGCAGTTTAGGTAGGACCAGCACATAACCTAGCGCAGGCAAAGCGGGCCGCTTAGCGAATATACTGATCAACGACGCCACAATTCGCAAGTGCTTCCCACCCCTCGTTGGAATGGATTTTGTCGCCTAGGCGGCTGATGCGGGATACAATTCTGCTGCCCTGCGGAGCCCGGTTGTCGATAATCTCGTCATTGTGCCGAAATGACGTGCCGAGGAGGATCATCCCATGACCTGCGTTCATCTTCGTAAACTGTACGAACTGTGCGAGCAAAGCGACATTAAGCTGTCGAGCGCCGAGCTAGTGCATGTCGTTTGCACGCAATGCGGCCAGAAGGAAGTCTGTCCCTCGATGCTAATGGAGGAGGTCGAGTGGGACGACAGCCATCCCCACGCAGAACCGGCTCCTAACAAGCTGCCTGCAACTCCCGTTCACCCACAGTCTTAAACCGCGCTTCCGGTCAAGAGCTGCCGGAGGTGAACTTTCTCTGCCACCTGCCTATAATGCGCGGAGCGAGGGCGTCCCTCTGTGGCTGGTCGGGAGTCGGCGGTTATGGAACAGCATTGGTCCGAAGATTCAGCCGGGCAACCATTCGTCATCGACACGAACGATCCACTGCCCGCCGAGGCAACCTCGGCGGTGCGGCCAACCATCCCCGCAGAGCCGGCTACCATGCCCCGGCGTTCCGGCGGCGTGATTGTCTGGATGCTGGCCATGATTATTGTGTTGCTAGTGGCCAGCATGATCGTGCCGCGCATGGCCGAAGAGATTCAGTACTCTTTGGTGCGTGGACGACAGCGCGCCGATCACGAGCTGTCTGGCGCGCTGCTGCAATCGGCCAGTCTGAACGAAGTCTCGCGAGCTTCGCAACTGGTAAACCTGCGGATTGCTCCCAGTGTTGTCATCATCAACGTCAATAGTGCGCCCATCGCTCACGAAGCGATGACAGATGATGAATCGTTGCAGCGATTTGGTCCGCACTCGCATGATTCGCTAGGGCAAGGCTCGGGCGTGATCGTCGGCGCTGATGGCTATATCCTAACCAATCATCATGTGGTGCGCGACGCGCGTGAGATCCGCATCACGTTTAGCGATGGTCGCCGACTGACTGCCGAGCGCGCCGGCGTCGATAGCCTGACCGACCTCGCTCTGCTCAAGGTCAAGGCCAACAATTTAATTCCGGCCGAGTGGGGCAATAGCGACGAACTGCAAGTCGGTTCGCTGATTTGGGCCGTCGGCAGTCCGTTCGGACTGGAACGCAGCGTGTCGTTCGGGATTTTGAGCGCCAAGAATCGCGGCGGCATCGCGGGTTCGCCCCATCAAGACTTTTTGCAAACCGATGCAGCGGTCAACCCTGGCAACAGCGGCGGCCCATTGGTCGATGCTGCAGGCAAGGTCGTGGGCATTAATACGGCGATCGTCGGCCAAACGTATTCGGGCGTCAGCTTTGCCATTCCTAGCAATGTCGCCCGCGAAGTTGCGGAACGCTTGCAACAAGGCGGTTATGTGCCGCGCGCCTGGCTGGGCGTCGAGCTTTCGCCCGTCAGCGAACAGATTGCCGAGCGCATCGGCCTGGAATTTGCGCGTGGCGCGGTGATCGCCCGCGTCGTCGAAGACAATCAAGACTCTCCCGCGCACCGCGCAGGCATGTTGCCTGGCGACGTGGTGCTGCGTTGGGCCGAGACCGACATTCTCGAGCCAGCGATGCTTAGCCAACTGGTCGCCAGGACCAAGATCGGCGAAGCGGTGAAAGTGCAGGTCTGGCGCGAGGGCCAACCGCTCGATGTACAAGTCACTGTCGTCGAACGCCCGCGCGCATTTCAGTAATCCCGCTCGCAGCGAGCTTGCTTGCGACGCCTGACGCAGTGGGTCATACTTGCGCCATCCTGCTCTTCAAGGACTCGCTTGTATGCGTTGGCTATTCTGCGAATCTGGCGCGCCCGATTATCCCGACAAAGTAGCGACGAGCGGCAAGATCAAAGCGTGGTGGCAAGCGTTCGCCCCTCGCACCAAGGATCTAGCCGCGCTCTTTAGCCAGGAAAAAGAGTGGGACTTGCCTGGCTGGATGGAATCCACGCTGCAAGCCATTCATCCCGAGTTGATGTGGGAATACGGCCCTGCCGTTAAGACCGAGGGCCATCGCCTGGTGATTACGCCGGAATCGGCCAAGCATCTTCGCCCGCTCGGCGCTGCGATTGTGAAAAACGCGCCGCAGATTCCGGGTTGGGAGTTTTACAACTATCGCCTGCCCGAGGATATCGAACAAACCCAGGCGACCGTCGAAGGCCGTTGCTCCGGATCGATTGACGGTATTGTCGTTCGCCCCAGCGTCGGCGCCGCGCATCGCATTGACCTGCAATTCTTTTCGCCGCGCGCTCGCCACGAAGACGACGAGCAGGCGTTATCCGAAGTTTTTATCGCGACCGAGACGTTGCTGGGCGAAGAACTCCTCGATCACTGGATCGGCGCGATCAGCGTCGCCCCCCTGCCCAAGTCATCACTGTTCGGTGGATTGCTGGGCGGCAAATCCAAGCCGACGAACCTGCTGCCGCTCGCCCGGATGTACGATACGGTGCATGCCGTCATTCACAGCGTTACCGAACAACTGCAACCACAGCCATTGCATCAAACCATCGAAGGCCAGCAGTGGGCGGTCTATGAA
>JAEZGD010000054.1 GCA_023417165.1 Planctomycetota bacterium | reverse complement strand
TTATTAGGCGGCGTCGGCGGCGGCATCGGACTGCTGGCGATCGTTGCGGTTGTGGTGGTGCTGATGATGGGTGGCGACGAGAAAAAAGTCGCCAAGAATGTGGCTTCAAAGCAAGGCGGTAAACCGGCTGCAGCCACCGAATCTAAGCCGCCAGAGGAAGAAGATGCGGCGGAAGCCGCGAATGAAGCGACGACTCCAGAAGAACCTGCGCCTCCGATGGCTGAGCCAATGCCAATGGCCGAGCCAGCGCCCGAAACGCCAGAACCAATGCCTGCACCGATGGCGGAACCCGCAGCGGCGCCTGCGCCAGAACCGATGCCTGCTCCGGAGCCGGCACCCACACCAACACCAGAGCCGGAACCAAAACCCGAGCCCCAACCCGAACCCAAACCGGCTCCTGCGCCGCCCATGATCGAGCCGTTCGCCGACTTCGCCAAAACGGTGGAGTTGCCTGCCTTGGGCACGCCTAACAAGCCGAACCCGGCGGCAAGCGAAGTCGTCACGCTCGGCGATGTGAAGTTGGAGCCCAATGGCATTGTCTTTTTGCGACTGCTCGGTGGCGAGAAGGCGACCCCAGCAGGTCGCAGTTCGCTGGTGCTAAATAACGCCAACGGCGGAACGGCCAGCAACGAATGGGAGGTCGCCTCTAGTGACGCGAAAGGTACGCAGGTAATCGTCGCTAAGCTCGCCTTCAAGGACAATCAACTTACGTTCCAGTGGACTCCCGAAGCGATCGAATCGCCGCCTATCGCGGCGGGGTTGATGAACTGCGTCTTGCAACTTGCCAGCGGTCCGAAGACGCATCGCGTCGCCTTGCGGAAGCCGGTGGAAACCAGCCCGATTGTGCTAAATTTGGAACGCCCGGCGATCAAGGTGCCGCTCGATATTCCCACACCTCCCGATTGGTCGGCGATCAAGGTCGAGATCGTTAGCGTTGACTCAGGCGTCAAATCAAAGACCGACAAAAACTTGCTCAATGCGGACAAGGACACGGCCGTCGTCATGTTTGGCGAGAAAGCCGAAGAGCAGGTCACGCTGCTAAAAATCGATACCGTTGTAGCGCAACGTCGCGAGTTGACGCTTAACGCCGCGCCTTACTTCAAGATCAACGATCAACCGGTGAAGTTTACGGCCAAAATCTTCACGGTCGCTAAAGGCCGGGCAAACCTTGAGCAACAGCAGCTCTATAACACCATCGAACTGGGCCGAAAGCAGAAGGCGAAGAAGGAAGACCTGGACAAGCTCGAGCAAGGCATGGAACTCGCCAACAAGGCGATGACCGCTCTGAACGCGACCGAGACGCAGTTGCAGGCGATCAACGGCACGCAAGTGCAGTACCGGGTTTACTATGACGCTGGCGAAGATGCCAAAGTAGAACTGGCGACCTCGGTCGCTACTGCGGCCGAGGTCAAGCTGCCCGCAGGCGATGATATCCCCAAGCTTAACTTGGGGAAGCCTGAAGAATAGTTTGCATCGGGGTTTCGTTCCCCTGCCCTATTTAGGTGCAGACGCGGTCGCCGTCAGACGCCGGGCGATGAACTGACGCACGACTGGAATCTTCGTCGCCGCCAAGAGCTTGGCACTGCGCGCTTTGTCGGTGGGAATGGCGGGTTCGATCCCGTACCAGATCATGAGCGGCAAGTTGTCGTCTTCAGCGTCTTCGGCATGCGCCACCAAGGCTTCGGCGATGGTCCAACGCTGCTCCAGCGGCAAACGCTGTAGCGCCGACGCGATTTCCAGACGCACCAGCGGCGACTTGTCATTGGCTGCCATGGCAGCCAGCGTCGAGACGTTACTCTCCAGCCCTTGATCGTATTCACGCAGCAAACGCACTGCCCAGCCGCGCACGTGTTCGTCGTCGTGCTTCAGTTGTGTTGTCAGAAACGCAGCATCGACTTTGCCGATACCGTGCAGCGCCCACAACGCCCGCAGCTTCCGCGTGATGTCGGGATTCTCGGCGAAGATCTTCTGCAACTGCTCGGCGGCTTCTGGCGAGAGCTTGCCGGCCGTTGCGCGCTCTTGGAGCAAGCGACGAGCATGGCGGCAGAAGAAGTCGTTCTTGTGTAGCTGCAAGGCGACCAGTTCGGCATCGGTTTGCTTCGACAGATCGATCGCGGTCGCGGCCTTCGGCTCGCCATAGATGATCTTGTAGACGCGTCCGCTGGTGCGATGCACACCTTCGTAGTCGTGGCATTCGCCCGTATCGCACCAATCGGTCAGATACACGCCGCCATCGGGGCCGTACTTCAATTCGAGCGCGCGAAACCAATTGTCGTTCGCAAAGAAGAAGTCGGGCGCGCGATGTCCGGCATAGCCAGAGCCGTGACGCTCGATGCGGTTGTTGTTGACGCGATAACCGTGAATATTGCCCATGAAGACCGTGTCGCGGTACTTATCCGGCCAGTTGTCGCCGAGATAGATCATCGCGCCGGCATGTGCGTGGCCGCCGCCGAGATCGTCGTCTTCTGCGCGGCCGCGCGCCTTCGTCCAATCGCCGCCCGCCCAGTGCAGGTGCTTCGAGCAAGCGCCCATCAAGGCATAGCTGTGCTCGCTGCCATCCTGGCCGAACATGCGCTTGTAGTGAGCGCCCGGCACCAGGTGCCACAGGTGCTCGATCACGCAGTTGGTGAAGAACGCCTGGCCGTGATCATTCCAATCAATGCCCCAGGGATTGGTCGTGCCTTGGGCGACAACTTCAAACTTGTGCTGCGTGGGGTGATAGCGCCAAATGCCGCAGTTGATCGGCGTGCGCTGATCTTCTGGCGTGCCCGGCTTGCCGACGTTTGAAGGCGCGGTGATGCCATTGCAGCCATACAGCCAACCATCGGGGCCCCAGTTCAGCGCGTTAAAGACGTTGTGAATGCCTTTGTGCGCCCAACCGTCGAGCATTATTTGCGGCTCGCCATCGGGGACGTCGTCGCCATCGGCATCGGGAATGAATTGCAGGTTCGGCGCATTGCAAACCCAGACACCACCGTGTCCCAGCGCGAAGCCGCTG
>JAEZGD010000744.1 GCA_023417165.1 Planctomycetota bacterium | reverse complement strand
ACCAGCGTCAATCCCAAGGTCATCGACTGCCCCGATCCTTCGCGCGGGCAAAGTTCGCATCTGTCGGCCGTGGCCAAAAACGGTATCGAACTGCAAGTCAAAGCGCGCGTCACGGTGCGCACCAATCTCGGCCAACTCATCGGCGGCGCCACCGAAGAAACGGTCATCGCGCGCGTCGGCCAAGGCATCATCAGCGCGATCGGTTCGGCCGAGACCCATTGGGACGTGCTCGAGAATCCCGATCGCATCAGCAAAGAAGTGCTGCACCGCGGCCTGGATGCGCAGACCGCGTTCGCCATTGTGTCGATCGACATCGCTCACATCGCGCCCGGCGATAACATCGGTGCGCGCTTGCAAGCCGATCAAGCCGAAGCCGACACCCGCGTCGCCCGCGCGAAGGCCGAAGTGCGTCGCGCCGACGCCATCGCGCACGAGCAAGAGATGAAGGCCCGCACCGCCGAAAACCGCGCGCAACTGGTGCTGGCCGAAGCCGACGTGCCGCAAGCCATGGCCGACGCTTTCCGCCGCGGCAATCTGCACGCCGACAGCACAAGCACCAACGGCAACTAGCCGATGCTCACGTTTGCCCGCGTGGCATTTATGAGAAGAGCGACGCATGGCTACTGCACCTCGATGCTATGCCGCGATCGAACCTGAGCGTTCGACGTCAGTCGGATGAATGCGTTCTGTGTTCCTCGAGCGAGCCAAACTTGCGGTGAAGACGCATTCAGGGGACTGACGTCCCCCGCTCCGATCGAAGCACGGCGCAACCTGCTGGCTTCGTTCCATCTATGCCGACGTCGAATTTCCGCCCGCCACCGCCTGAGCCAGCGCTGTTTCGTTAGCGCGATCAAAGCAGGGGAGGTTTTTCAACATGGCACGGTTTCGCGCGCGTCGTTGTAATTGCTGACAAGTCCCGCAGTTAACTGCGTTTTTGCAGGCTCGTTTTCACATCGTACTTGCTGAAAAACCCCCTCGCCTGGCTATAGCCAGCCCCCTCGATAGCGATGCGTGGCAACTGCGTTCTGTAGTGCTCGCGCAGGCAATCGCACCTTACCGGGCGACGATGCACTAGACAACATTCATTTACAAATTTGTCGGAACTATTCTGCGGAGCGCTGGGCACTAGGTGTGCTTGTTTGTCGCCTTTCGCTCCGCGAAAGTAGCGTTGCCGCTGGAAGTGGAAGTCGGCGATCTCGCTATTTTCGCGGACCAGAAGGCGACAAACGGACCGGCGCGCACTACGGTATAGACATCTCGCCCGCTCCCTTCACGCCGAGCCCATCATGCATTTCGCCTTGCTAATACCTGCGTTGTTGTTGGCTGCCGATCCCGCGCCCAACCAAACCAAGTTGCTGCAAACCTTTCGCGACGAGTTCGTCCAGATCACGCCAGGCGAAGGGAAGTTTCCCGCGTCGTTTACGATGGGTCGCGCCGAAGGTGGCGAAGACCGCGAGCGTCCGCCGCGCAAAGTCACCTTCAAGCATGACTTCGCGATGGCCAAGTACGAAGTCACGCAAGAACTGTGGGAAGCGGTGATGGGCAGCAATCCCAGCCGCTGGAAAGGCAAACGCAACTCGGTCGAGATGCTCTCGCGCGCGGAATCCGAAGCCTTCTGCGAGAAGGTCACCACGCAATTGCGCGCAGCGAAGCTCATCACCGACAAGCAGCGCGTGCGCTTGCCGAGCGAAGCCGAATGGGAGTATTGTGCTCGCGCCGGCACGACCACCGTCTACTCGTTTGGCGACGATGCGGACACGCTCGGCGATTTCGCCTGGTTCACAGGCAACGCCGCTGGCAACGATCCACCCGTCGGCGCGAAGAAGCCCAACGGTTGGGGCTTGTACGACATGCACGGCTACTTGTGGGAATGGACGGCCGACGACTGGCACGATAGCTACGCCGATGCGCCCACCGATGGCGCCGCCTGGCGTGCCGCTGGCGATGCCAAGCGGGGCGTGCTGCGCAGCGGCAGTTGGAAGGACAAAGCCGATCGCTTAACCAGCAGCTATCGCCTTCCCGCACCCCTCGCCACCCGCGACGACGCCGTCGGCCTGCGCTGCATCCTTGAGTAATCAACATGTCTCGCTCTTCACTAGCCCGACGCGCCAGCGAGGGAAGAGGTATGCCAGTAGCAATGGTCGCCGAGAGTACTTGTCGAAATAGAACCCTAAGAGGCACCAACGGAACTCGCGGCGACAGTCGGGTTCCGTCGTAGCTCTTCCCTCGCTCGCGCTCTTTACTAGCCCGACGCGCCAGCGAGGGATGAGGTATGTCGGAAGCAACGGACGCCGAGAGTACATATCGAGATCGAATGCCAAGAAACACAAACGGTACCCACGGCGACGATGGGATTCCTACCTAACTCTTCCCTCGCTCGCGCGTCGGGCTAGTGGAGGGAAGAAAGGAGTGTGCGATGGACGATGAGCCGCTCGCTTACTTCCTGACGTGGACCACGTATGGCACATGGCTGCCGGGCGATGATCGGTGGTGGACCGACAAAGGGCATGGAGAGCAACCGCCCGATCTGCGACTTCGAAAGCATGCCCAGGCGTCGATGACTGAGCCGACAGTCACCTTAGATACGACGCAAAGGGAACTAGTCGAGCAAACGATTCGCCGACATTGTGAGATTCGCGATTGGACGATTCTGGCGCTCAATTGCCGCACGAATCATGTGCATGTGGTCTTGGTCGCACCGCGCGTGCATCCGCAAACCGTGGTGGAGCAACTGAAAGCATGGTGCTCGCGACGCCTCAAAGAACAACAGCCAAGTCAACGTCTGTTGCGCACCAAGTGGTGGACCGAAGGATCCAGCCAGCGCTGGTTCAACGATGAAGACAGTCTCGAAGCCGCAATAATCTACGTCCGCGATTGCCAGTAACCTCACTCGCCCGACGATCCGATTCAAGCGTGGCGCTCTTCACTAGCCCGACGCGCCAGCGAGGGAGGAGGTATACCAGTAGCAACGGTCGCCGAGAGTACTTGTCGAAATAGAACCCTAAGAGGCACCAACGGAACTCGCGGCGACAGTCGGGTTCCGTCGTAGCTTTTCCCTCGCACGCGCGTCGGGCTAGTAGAGGCCAGAACGTGGGCGAGGTTAGTACTGTCCGATGGGGTGGCCGTCGGCCATCTCGAAGAGATGCCGCAACGTCTTGAGGTCGATCGTCTTGGCAATGAATTTGACGCTGCCATCGGCAATCAGCACCAGGAAACCTGCATTGTCATAAACATTGCCTAAACCGGTCAGCGGGTTTTCCACGTCGATCGGCAGATCCGCAGGCTTGGTCCACGGGACCGCGCGGTCGGCATTGGCTTCCACGATCATGATCGTGTTGCTAGTGCCGTCGGTGATCATCGAAATCTTGGTCTTTCGGTCGCCATGGAAGATCATCCCTTCCCCGACTGGCGCCAGATACGTGGTATGACCAGCCTTCAATTCGAGCGATGGCGACGCGAAGATCGTAGGCATCTTTTCGAGCAGCTTCAGATTGTGCTCGCTATCCCACGGTTCGTCGTGGCGAAACTGGTTATAGAGTTCTACCTGATCAAGGAACGGCAGTACCTGCACGCGCCACGACAACAGCGACTTCCCTTCTTTGGTCGTCGCCGCGGCTGGGAACGAGCCGAACGTGTCGTGATAGTTGTGCATCGCAAGTCCCATCTGCTTGAGATTGTTGGAACTTTGCATGCGCTGGGCAGCCTTTCGCGCGGCTTGCAGCGGCGGCGCCAATAGCGACACCACACCGGCCACGCCGCCATTCTCGTCATTCAGGACGACCGACAGGCGCTCGCCTTGTTGCTGCGGCGTCAGCAGCTTGGCCAACTCATTGAACTTGGGAAACATCTCCTGCACCGGCTTTTGCGCACCGAGATGTTTCAAGCCTTCGGCTACCAGCCCGCGCAACCGCGAGGCGCTGGCTTCGTCGCTGGTTTGAATCGTCAGATGTGTCGCCAGTTTCGGCGGAAAGTTAACGCCAATTGCCGCGAACTGAATCGGCGCGAGGTCTTTGCCACTGTATTCATCTAGCGGGGCAGGGAGCCGCGGCAGCGCTTCGGTGAGCACACGGCGCGTGTCGTCCGACGCCAACACAATCACTTGGGCATCGGTATCGCCCGCCGCCTTAAACGCCGCGGCGAGCGCAGGCTTCTCGGTGGCTTTCAATTCCTTCAGCCGCGCTAACGTCGTCGCGTGACCCAGCACCAGGTTCCCGCCAATCTGCTCGAATTCCAGCGGCGAAGGCGCTTCCTTTTTGTGCGGCCCACGGACAATGCGTTGCTTCAGTTCCTCGACGTCGGCGTCTTTGCTCAGACGCACAACGACAAACGGCGGACGCCGTGGCAGCTCGACCAACGACAGCACCACATAAGCCTCTTGCGCGCCGGCCTGATGGATCGCCGAGATCCAGTCGCTGACCAGCTTCTCGTCGCGCTCCATCGACGCGAGCGCTTCCTTTGGGAACACCGGTGCTTTCTCGACCAGCAGCTTGCGCAGTTCGCCGAGCTTGATCTTGGCTAAATCGACGTGCACCACGGCAAAAGTTTGATTATCGAGATACGGCGCTACTGCCGCCGCCCGTGCCGCAGGATCGAAGGCCTGTGCCGGCGCAAGCGCAGGCAATGTCAGCAGAAGTAAAACCGCAACCAGATTCGGTAAGCGCATAGTGCCACCACAGTAGAAGAGGAAGGGGAGTCTTCAGACGAGTTATTCTTTGGTCAGTTCGAGCAGATAGATACGATCGCCTGCGCGGGCCGGATCGGCGCCTGGTGCGCGTTCGTCCAACGTGGCGCGGCGGTCTTCCAGGCGATAGGTGAACGGTTCGCCTGTGAAAGGATTGGGCGGCGCCGGCACGACCGCGAGTTGCTGTAGCGAGGCGGGCAATTCGCCTTGGGCAGCGGCATGCATACGAATCGCTTCCAATGTTTCCATGGCGGCCTGGCGACGCTCGCCGCGGACGGAAGCTTGCAGCACGCTTTCGATAGCGGGCATGAGCAAGCTCGCCAGCGGCAGCATTTCTTTGTCGCTAAACGCGCTGCCGATGTAGCCCTCGGCTCGCAGTCGCTCCATCGATTGCAGCATGCGCGGCTGCGCTTCTGGGTAAGGCAGCAGCGACCACTTGAAAACTTCTTCGTACGTATAGCGGTAGTTGCGCGCCGCTTGAATGGCGATGACCTGTGCGACGGGCATCCTCTCGACCGTGTCGCGATCCATGCCGCTGGCGAGCAACTGCCCCTTTGCGAC
Source organism: Planctomycetota bacterium (assembly GCA_023417165.1). Taxonomy (GTDB): domain Bacteria; phylum Planctomycetota; class Planctomycetia; order Pirellulales; family Pirellulaceae; genus JAEZGD01. The sequence goes on along the minus strand of JAEZGD010000744.1, from coordinate 807 downwards.
GGGATAATTTTTGAGCATCAGAGCCGCGCCGCCCAGGCGAACTTGCCAGTCCGGCAGGCGGCGATTGTCCGAGAGTTGATCGAGATTCTGCAGCGTTTGCTGCGTCAGCCGTTGCCACTCTTCCGGCGTGCGCTGAGCCGTTTCGGCGTCGGCCAGGAAAGGAAACACACGATAGGGAATCGACATCTCGAAGCGCAGTGACGGCTGAATGTCGATGAGCGGGCTGGGGAGCTGCTTCAAGGCCCAGTACAGATTGGGCGAACCGGGCGCGTCGATCATATCGAGCACGACATTGTGCATCGTGTGGGCGATCGCCACGCCAATGAGCGCGTTGATGAGCAGCGGCGGTTCCGCACAGTCGTGGGCGATTTGATAGCCTTGACGCAGCGTGCCGAGCGCCTCTTCGTACTTGCCTTGCGAGACTTCGTAGCGCGCCTTGTAAGCGATGAGCCGTCCCAAGTCGCGCATGTTCTGGAAGTCAGGCAGCAGAAACTCGATGACGGCGGTGCCTTGCAACTGATCGAGTCGCAGATCCCATTGGCAGGTCTCGCGCGCGGTGGCGGTTTCCAATTCACGCAGCACGTGACGATGCCGTTCCAGATAGGCTTTGACCTCTTGCTGCGGAAAGTCTGCCAGCGGCACGGTCAGCCAATCTTTGGTCGTATCCGCGGGAAACTCTTTGCGATCGGCATCACGCCGCTGCTCCGCCAGCAGCATCGCGCGATAGTAGAACGTCGCACCATTGCCTGGCTGACGTTGGCGATCATCGAGCCACAACGAATGCTGGAGCGCGGGGCGAGGTTCGGC
>JAEZGD010000709.1 GCA_023417165.1 Planctomycetota bacterium | reverse complement strand
CGCAAATAGCGGCGCAAACTGAGAAAGCTCGTCGTCAGCAACAGCCCCAGCGCGCTAAAGAGATAGATGCATAGCAGCGCAAAGATATAGCGCCGCGAAGCCACTTCGCTGGCCGGCACAAACCATTGACCGATGCCGAACAGCGGCAACGTGGCAGCGCCGAAGTACACCACCCATCGCCCGAGCGCGTGCGGCTGGCGCGGTCGCTGGACCCATGATTGCAACCACATCCACCAGGTGCGTCGAGCTGGCTCGTCGGCTGTTTTACGACCCCAATTCGGTCGGTCGAGCAAGCCCGCCCCCGAGCCATCGAGCGAATCGTCCACGACCGTACAGTCCCATGTTAGTTGATGAGCCGCAAACCACACCAGCCCCATCAATCCCAGGTTGATCAGCAAGTGCACGGCCGGCGACACATCCGCTTGGAACTCGACGAAGCGCATCATTGCCAGGCCCGTGACAATCGCCATCGGAGCGGCGAACATCGACGCATACGCCGCACCTTCTTCGATCGAGATGCGGCCAATCAGCACCGTCGCCATCACAAACAAGGCAAACACATATTGCAGCCGCGCTTGATATTCGCCTTGGTAGAAGACTTCCAGCAGGAAGTAGACCAGGCTGCCGATCAACAACATGATCAGGATCGGGCTGATCGCCACGATCACGTAATCGGCCAAGGTTTGCGGCAGGCGACGCATGACGTCAGATCCGGCAAGGAATGTTCAGGCAGTGGCGAGCGCCATCGTTTCGCAAATCTGAGCGAGCGCGGCCTCATCCGCCAGGTGCCGCGCGTTGATCCCTTCACGATACAGCAGCCCCGCCATATCCGCGAAATCAAGCTCTTCATAGACATTGATAATCGCTTCCACCGCGAAGCCTTGCCGCTTGAGCGACCCAAGGGCGATCGCTTCTTCGGCGGTCACGCGCGGCAGGATCGTCACCACGGTGGCATCGCGTGGCAAGCGGCGCGCCGCCTCAAACACCAATTGCGACAGCGTCAAGCCATCGGTTAGTTCGACACGCGCGAGTGTCTCTAATATCCGCATTAGTTGATCGTCGCCGCGACGTGTCGGCACAACCAGCGGTTCCAGACGATCGCTCTTGGCTCGCATGGAAGCGGCTTCGCGCGCCGCTTGGCGCGTGAATAGAGGCTTCTTCCAACCTTCGACGCGGATGCGATCCGCGGCGTCGCGGCCGTTCGACACCAGCCCCACTTGCTGACCCAATTGATGGACAACATTCGCCAGCGAGGCGGCCGCGGTTACCGCTAGCTCACTGCGCAGCGGTTCATGCTTGCGGTCGTGGACGTCGCGATGAAAGTCCAACAGCAGTGTCAGTCCCGCAATCGTCGACGGCTCATATACCTTGCTATGCAATACGCCGGTGCGGGCGGTCGCACGCCAGTGAACGCGATTGAGTGGATCGCCTGGCTGATACTGCCGCACGCCTGAAATGCGCGTAGGATCTTCGTATAAACGATGCGTCAGCAGCACTTCGCCAATCGGCCGGCGCGACGCAATGTTGTAGGACTGAATCGCCACCACCTTTGGATAAATGAGCAAAAAGTGTGGCTCGGTGACGACTCGATGTCGCCGATGCAGGCCGAATAGATCCCCGGTCTCCAGCACGAGCGGTCCCAACTGATAGTAGCCGCGGCGATTGCAGGTCAGTTGATAGAGGATCGACTTGCGACCGCGCGGCGCGAGCATCGCGAGTTGCATACGTTCGCCTTGCACGGCGAGGTTCGGCGGTTCGTGCAACAGCGCGTGCTTGGGCAGCAGGTCTTCGAGAAGCACCCAAATGATCGGCAGCCAACCGCGATTCTCAACCGTGACGACCACCGCCACCTTTTCACCCACTCGCGCGCTCAGACGATTGCATTCGCGATGAGCGTCCAGGCTATTGGCCCACATACTGGCGACCCAGCGGCTAAGCACCAGCAAGGCCAGCAGCGCATACATGGCATAGGCGACAAGGCTCAGCCCGGTGAGCCAGGCCACGACCAGAATCGCAACAGCGGCCAGAAACCATTTCATAACGTTGCGCCGTCGCTAGACTGGGAACGGAAGCGGGCCTTCATCGGGAACCGCATCGATCGTGGGCACGGGGACATCAGCAACCAATTCATGGACGACAGACTCCGCAGTGACTTTGCGCAAACGGCTTTCCGGCCGGAGGATCAGCCGATGCGTCAGCACCGCCGCGGCGACTCGTTTGACGTCGTCGGGCAAGACATACGCCCGGCCACGCAGCGCCGCCATCGCTTGCGAACCGCGAAAGAGTGCCAGCGAAGCGCGCGGGCTACCGCCGAGTGCCAGGTCTTCGCACTGCCGCGAGGAGTGCACGATCTGCAACATATAACGCCGCACTTTCTCGTGAACTTGCACTTCTCGCACGGCGCGTTGCGCGGCGACCAGCTCTTCGGCCGACACAACCGGCTGCAATGTATCGACCGGATGCCCGCGCTGTAAAACATCGAGCATGCGCAGCTCTTCATCGAGTGTCGGATAGCCCAGGCCAAACCGCATGAA
>JAEZGD010000690.1 GCA_023417165.1 Planctomycetota bacterium | reverse complement strand
CATGTCCCTACCGCCCGATCAGGCGTCTGCGTCCAGCGCGAGCGAGTCCGTCTCGCAGGTCGCCCTGGTTGCGCGCAAGGCGGCCGATCCGTTGTGGACTTCGCTGGTATCGAGCGCCGTGGTTCACGTTTCGGTCGCCGCCGCGCTGGTCGGCTGGGCCTGGGTCACGCAAGGTCGCTGGCTGCTCGTGCCCCCTTCGCCGGGCGTCAGTTCAGTAGCGTCGCAAGCGGCGCGCATGATCGAGGTAGCCGCTCCCAGCGACGACGAAGCCGAAGAATCGGAGCCGATCGAACTCGCCGCCGGAACGCCGCTGCCAGCCGAGCTAGCGCCCGAGGTGGCTTCGCCGCGTAAAGAGTTGTTGCTAGTAAGCGCCGCGCACGCTGCCTTGCCGCCTGTGACGACCGAAGACCTGATCGCCCGCGCGCCGCAAGCGGAACCACAGATTCACCCGCGCGTCGGGATGAGCGCGACTGCCGAGACAACGGAGCCGCCACGAAAGTTATCGCGCCAGCCACGCAAGCGATCTGTGACCACGCTGGCGAGCACCGTCGCCGAAGTCGATGCGCCCGCGGCTTCGCAAGCCAGCGCCGCGTCGACCGCCAGTACCGGCGCGCAAAGTGTGCCGACGGTGGTCTTCAATCCCGCCCCGATCTATCCCGAAAGCCTGGCGGCAGCGCGGATTAGCGGGCTGGTGAAGCTGCGCGTCGAACTGAACGCCGCCGGACGCGTCACCAAGGCGTCGCTCTCGCGCAGCAGCGGCTACGCAGCGTTCGACCGCGCGGCGCTCGATGTCATCTATCGCTGGCGTTTCAACGCCAGCGGTAACTCTGACCCGACGCAGCGCGAGTTAATCGTGCCGATTCGGTTTGGGATTGTGGATTGATGGCGGCGGATGTGCTCGCGGGTTCGGGCCGTCTTGAGAAGGCGCGAAGTGGTGTGGGGAACCAGGTGGATGCTGTTACTGGAACCCGGCACGGGCCACAGGCCCATGGCACCCGAGCCTTAGCACCGCTACTTCTTCCCGTCGCTGGCTTCGATTACGAACAGCACGCGGACGCGCGCTGGCGAGGCTTTCGATTGTTCTTCGGCGACTTTGGCAGCGCCAAATCCGGCTCCATCTTTATTCGCTATAGCGGGCGCAGGCGTAGCTTCGGTCGATTGCACTTTCAGCTCGCTCGGAGCCTCCGCGTCGCCTAACGCCTCTTTCTTAGCGCCGCGTGAGAGACGATGCACAACCGCGGGCGGCGCTTGCAGTTCATCGGCAGCCATGCGCCGCCGCTGCGCGCCGTTGACTCGGCTACCTCCTCGGCTGTCGCGCGCCGCAAAGCTGCGAACGCCGGCTTCCGACTCGTCGCCCGACACGCCCGGCGCGGGAGCCACGCGATCGGCCAACACATTGGCGCGCACACTGTCTTTTTGTCGCAGCGATTCATCGCCGAAGGGCGCTAGCGAAAGTGGATAGCCATGCTGCGTGCTCAGTTCGTCGATCGTGGCCGCCAATTGTTCTGGCGTGGCTTCGACGTATACGAAGTCCGATTGCTGGTCCGCTTCGACCTTGGCCAGTTGCTTGTCGAGGTCGGCCAACTGCTGCTTATTCAGCTTGTTCACCGCCCCTGCATCGCCCTTCGTCTGGGCGTCGCGCGACTTATTGTCGGCAACTGCGCTGCCCAGGTTGCGCGCCAGCACCGGATCAATCGCGCGGCTTTCCAGGTCGGCTGCGGGAACTTGCAAACGCACGACCAGCAGTTGATCGTCGGCCGCCGCCTGGGCGAACTGGTCTTGCTGCAAGACTTCCGCACGAGCCGGCGCGGCCGGCGCAGTGAGTGCGGTTGGCGGTGCAGCTCCGCCAGCGCCGCGAGCACGGTCAGGCATTGCGGCCGATTCGGGCGCGGGCGTGGCTTGAAACGCTGAGGGTGGCGGAGGAGCCGCCCGCATCAAGGCTTTCGGCGCAGCTTTGAATGCGGCTTCCGGCGGCGCAGGAGCGGTCGCTGCTTCGATGCCCGCTTCAGCGCTTTCCACGGCGTTTTCTGCCGCAAACGCTTGGACTTTTGGCTGATCGGTGGCGTCTTTGGCCAACTCTGGAGGAGCCTGTTCGGGGGCTGCCTGGGAGGCAGCGACATCGGGCGCGGCCTCGCGCGTTACTGGCAAGTGCCGCGCGACTTCGCTGGTTTGCTTCGGTAAGAACAGCACCACAACCACTGCGGCTGCCAGCCCCGCGATGGCCCACACCACCACGCGCCACGCGAGCGGTTCGTGCTGTGCGTGCCGCACAGTCGTATCCTGACCGTGATGCGTTTTGACGAGCACTTCGGGCTCGGCATCGATGGGCGGCGCTTGAGCCTGCCGCGCGGCGCGCATCACGCGCTCGGCAAAGCTGGCGTCGAGCGTTTGCTGCGGCAACGCTTGCAGGCTACTGCGCAGCGCCCGCAAATCGTCGTGCATCTGACGCAGCCGCGCGTCGCTCTGCAGCGTTTGCTCGACTTGCGCCTGCTCGTCGGCGGTGAGCTCGCCATCGAGGTACGCGGTGATGAGTTCTTCGTTAAACATGATGATCTACAAGGATTGGCCGCAAGGCCGCGGTTGTTTGTCGGTTTGCGGGCCAATAACTATTTTCGTTCTAGCACTACGTCTTTCAGTTCGTCGCGTAGTTGCAAGCGAGCGCGGTGCAACCGGCTGCGCACCGTGCCGACCGGCAAATCCAGAATCTCGGCGATGGTCTCGTAACAGCAACCTTCCATCTCGCGCAATACCAGGATGGCGCGATGTTCGTCGCTCAAACGTTGCAGAGCTCCGCTTACCAGTTCGGCGCGCTCCTCGCGCAGCACGCGGTCGTCGGGAGCTTCGCCATTATCGAGTGGTTCCAGCCCGGCCGCTTCGCGATGATGATCGATGGACGTTTCCGCCTTGTGACGCCGCCGACGGCTAATGGCGATGTTAAAGGCGATGCGATACAGCCAGGTATAAAAGGCCGCTGTTTGCTGAAACGATGCTAATTTGAGGAACGCCTGCACGAAGGCCTCCTGGACTACGTCCTCGGCTTCCTCGCGTTGCCCCGCGACGTGCACGACGGTGTTGAAGAGTCGGTCTTGGTATTTACGCACCAACTCCCCAAACGACTCTACGTCGCCGCGCAAGGCCTCGTCGATGAGCTGTGCGTCGTCTCTCACAACCGCTCCGATGCATGGGACGCACGGGTAAGGAAAAAGTTCCCCTCGGCGGGCCGCAAAACGGCGCACCGACTTCCTTCCCGGCCGAAAGTGTATCTTCCTCGTTCGACGAGGAACTGTCAAACCGCTTACTGGGACGCTACTTACGGCGTTTCTTCGATGCCCCCATCGTCCCGCAGTGCAGAGAAATGAGTTCCTCGGCCCGCCCGCGAAGTTCACGATTCTCGCCCCGGGATAGTCGCCATCGGCTCCGCGACAGAAGCAATTGCGCTGGAAGTGGAAAGTCGCCAACACGCTACTTACGCGGAGCGAACGGCGACCGACCGGCAGACCCGAACAGGCGCACCTGCTGGCCAGCGATATCGAGGTTACTACCAGCCTCTTTTAATAGGTATTCGATGACGTTGCATTTTGGCGAGCATGAGGTCGAGTCAGTCAACGATTTAGCCGAGCCGCTTGCGGCACGCGAACCTAGCCAGCACGACTTGGACCGGCTCTATCGTCACCGTCATCGCTGTTGCGTCGCGGCCTGTTAGTGGCCATGGTGGCGAGGGAGGGACTATCGCCTGCGGGGGGTGCTGAGCAAGAAGGCGGCTAACCGATCAGGCAAAAGCGAAACCCAGCGAGAGTCGCAGCGTTGAAGTCTTGAGGGAATCTTTTTCATTGCCAGGCAGACGATTGGCAAGCGCGCAGGGTCGCACTTGAGGGGTACACATCGGACCTGGTCTGAAAGGGGCATGCGCTCCCTCGAAAGGGCTTTGGTGCCCCCGGCCATGCGGCTGTCAACGTATTAATAGTTTTATTTTTGTCGGATTTCAGTGCCTAAGTCTTGGTCATGTGATGCAGAGAGGTTGAGCATAGAATTGGCAACATTAAGCCAAGATTTTGACGGATAATGCTGCGTTTTTCCGCATTCCATCTTTAAACCGTCTCGTTCAAAGATCGCCGCAGCCTCCCCTGTCTACCTCTGCCAAGGTAAAGATTCGGCATGAATCGGGTGTATATAAAGTTCCTTGTTCACGGAATCGCAGCTCAGGCAGGTCGTAGCCGACGATTGGCAAGTTCTGTCGGGAGCGATTGTGGCGCGCTCTTTGCGTAGTGGTGCGTCGCACAAGGGAACAGTTGGGTTCGAACAGAGAGTTTCGGTTTCTGATTCTGGGAAGAGGTTTCTTGTTATGCATTATTTGTCTCGTCGTCGCGCCTTTACTCTAGTGGAGTTATTGGTCGTGATCGCCATCATCGGCGTGCTGGTGGCGTTGTTGTTGCCCGCTGTGCAAGCCGCCCGCGAAGCCGCGCGCCGCTCGCAGTGCTCCAAT
>JAEZGD010000642.1 GCA_023417165.1 Planctomycetota bacterium | reverse complement strand
CGGCTTGGTTTTGTGCTCCTGTCCTGACTTCGTGGCGAGGGGCGTGGGCTCGGCTCCCAACAGTGCACAGAGTTTTGCTATGCTGACCTGACTTGTTGGGGAGCCCAGGTATGTCGAAGTTTGCCGTCATTCTGCCAGCGGCCGGGCAAAGCAGCCGCTTTCGCGATCCGCATTATAAGAAGCCCTTCGCGCCGCTCGAAAACCGCGCCGTGTGGCTGCATAGCGCCGAGCGCTTTCTGAATCGCAAAGATGTGCAGCAAGTGATCGTCGTGATCTCGCCTGAGGACCGGGAAGAGTTCATGTCGAAGTTTGGCGCCAATATCATGATCCTCGGTGTGGAAGTGGTCGATGGCGGTCGCGAGCGCGCCGATTCGGTGCAGCGGGCCCTGGAGAGGGTCAACGCCGATTGCGACTTTGTGGCGGTGCATGATGCCGCGCGTCCCTGCATTGCCGACGAATGGATCGACAACGTCTTTGCCGCCGCCGAGCAGTCGGGCGCTGCGATTCTGGCGACGCCGGTCACCGCCACGCTCAAGCGCGTCGCCAAAGATCACACCATTGAAGCCACCGTGCCGCGCGACCAATTGTGGGAAGCGCAGACGCCGCAAGTTTTTCGTCGCGACCTGCTGCTGCAAGCGTATGCGCGTCGCGGCAATGCAGTCGCGACCGACGAAGCCTCGCTGGTCGAGCAACTGGGCCACAAGGTGACGGTGGTGCCTGGCTCGCCGATTAACATTAAGATCACCACCAAAGACGACCTGCGTCTGGCCAGCCACTTGTTAAAAGCGCTGCCTAAGCCCAAGGGGCTGGGGCCGGTGCATCCGTTCGCCGACGACGACATGTGGCGATAATCCTTTTTTGGTAAAGCTGCTCATGAACGAACGCTGTACGTTTTTGCGATTATCGCGCGAGCTGGCGAAGACGATGTTTGGCTGCCTGACGCCGGAAGCGTTGCGGACGTTCTTCACGCAGCTCGAACCGGACGTGCCGCGTCTGGAAGGCGGCGCTGCGGCGCTTGCGCTACATCGCGTGCTGACCGACGGCTCGCTCGAACCAAACGCTGGCGAGTATCCGCTGAATCATGCGGTGCTGGGCGGTCGTGTATTGGGCCACGAAACGGGATACGCGGTGATTCTGAAACGCCCGGATATGTGCCCGCATATTGCCGAAGGACTGAGCAAGATTTTGCCAGAGACGATCGAAGCCTCGCTTGGCCAACTCGCCGCGGCGAATTCTGAAATCGTACAGAGTATTCAAAGTAGCGACGTCGCCACGCTCATGGCAGAACTGACAAGCCTGTATCAAACGGCTGCCGCGCGCGGCGAAGCCGTGGTGTTGGTGCGCGAAGGGTGAGTGGCGGACCAAAGCACTAGTGAGAGGTAGTCGAAGCAGGGCTTCGATCTACGTGGTAGCCTTGAGCGCAAGCAAGCGCTCATCGAGTTCTTGCAGATAGGTGCGGCCAAAGGAGCCGTCTTCCATCTGCTCGTACAATGCTTCCGGCAGGTCTTGATCGTATTCTTCGCTGGTCGATGCGGCCGCCAGCGCGATCGTCGCCACGGTATCGACGTCGCCTGTAAAGGCGATGCCAGCCTGCAGCAAATCGCTGAGCCGTTCGTGCGCCACGACTGCGGTCACGGCGGCGCGAACACTCATCATGCCCTTCGGACCCACCTTGCCCTGCCAAGGCACGTTCCACTCGCCCGGCACATGCGCCGTCAGAAATTCTGGCAATTGCGCCTTTGGACCGACTTGGTACAAACAATAGTGCGTCATGAGCGCCGCTGCGATCGCCGCGTTGGTTCCATCCGGCGTATCGTGCGTCAGCGCCGCTTGCAGGCGCGTCCGCTCGATGACCTCGCTGATCGACGCACACACGCCGACCGGACACGCGCGCATCGCCGCACCGCTTTTGTCGCTGTCGGGTCGAATGCGCGCTAGGAACTCATCGCCGTTCCGCACGCTTTGCAGAAACGCATAGAAGCCTTGCGCATAGCCTTCGCGCGGGTCGCGCTGAAAGGCCGTGACAAAGTGCTGCGCTAATAGTTGCGGCGTCCAAGGCTCGTCACACAAGAGCGCTTCCGCAACCGCAATGCTCATCTGCGTATCGTCGGTGTAGCATCCCGGCCGTGTACCATGGCGTGGATGCTGAACATAGCGGGACAGATCGTTCTGCTCGCGCACGATCCGTTCGGCGACGTATTCAAATCCCGCCCCGTAAGCATCGCCAATCGCAAGTTCGACAAACATTTGCCACTCTCCTGAGGAGTCCTAAGGACACGCCAGGCCCAAGCAGGTTCGCCGCCGGAAAGAACTCCCTTCAGAGGAACGCTGTGGTTACAATCGGGCCATGAATATTCTTGTCACAGGGGCCACGGGCCTCCTTGGTAATAACATTGTGCGGACGTTGCTGGAGCAGGGCCAGCATACGGTGCGCGTGCTGGCGCGCAAGCACGACGACAAATCGCTGACGGGATTGAACGTCGAGATCGCGATCGGCGACGTGCGCGACGCGGAAGCAGTCCTGCAGGCGGCGGCGGGCTGCCAGGCGATCATTCACAGCGCCGCCGCGGTGCAACTTGGCTGGACAAAGCTCGACGAGCACCGCCAGATCAATGTCGAAGGGACGCGCAACGTCTTGGCGGCAGCGAAGCAGAATAACGCCCGGCTCGTACATATCTCGACGGTCGATACGCTGGGCCTCGGCGCTCCCGACGCGCCCGCCTGCGAGGATTCGCCGAAAGATGGCAAGATTCTGTGCACGTATGTGCGTACGAAGCGCGAGGCTGAAGCGGTCGTCGAAGAAGCGATTCGTGTTGGCGTGGACGCAGTGATTGTGCATCCCGGCTTTATGCTTGGGCCCTGGGACTGGAAGCCTTCGAGCGGGCGCATGTTGCTGGAAGTCGCGCAGCGGTTCACGCCGCTGGCGCCCGTCGGCGGTTGCAGCGCGTGCGATGTGCGTGATGTGGCTGCCGGCGTCGTTGCGGCCTTGGAACGAGGCGAACGCGGCAGACACTATATCCTCGCCGGGCACAACGTCTCTTACTTCGACTTATGGAAGCAGATGGCGGCCGCCAGCGGCGGGAAGGGTCCCGTGATGCGGGCCGGGCCATTGATGCGTGTGATTGGCGGCCGATTCGGCGACTTGATGACGCGTCTGACCGGTCGCGAAGGCGATATCAACACCGCCGGCGTCGCCATGAGCAGCCAATGGCACTACTACTCGAGCGCGCGAGCTGAGCAGCAACTCGGATATCGCGTTCGCCCGCTGGAAGATTCGCTCCGCGACGCCTGGTCGTGGTTTCGCGAACACGACTATGCGAAGTGAGCGAGTAGCGAGAAAGCATAGCGTCGGGAACAAGCACGCGATGGCAACGAACAAAGGCTCGAAACGAATAGCATCGTTTCGAGCCTTTGGATTTTGATATTCGCATTTGTTTCGGAATTCGAAATTCGAGCTGCGAATTTCGCCCCGAACGGCCGCTTCGCCGGACTACTTCTTGGCGGCCTTCTTGCCGGCGGCAGGCGTCGCCTCGTCTTCCTTCTTGACCTTCTTCTTCTTCTTCAGCGAGAGCTTGAAGACGCGGACCTTGGGCAGGCCCAGCGGCGACGAGCCTTCGCCGAAGCGCTCGCCTTCCTTTAGTTTCGCCAGCCGCTCGCCGCGCGTCAGCACGTTGCGAACTTTGATCATGCCCGCCTTGACCTTGAGGCTCTTGTCGATGGTCATTTGCAAATCTCCGCGACGATATTGGCCAGCCGCGCGGCTGGCGGCGATGTTGTGCGTTGG
>JAEZGD010000530.1 GCA_023417165.1 Planctomycetota bacterium | reverse complement strand
ATACAGCACCAAACGCTCCTCGACACTCTCGCGGGCTTCATCGCTGACTGCGGCCAGTGCTTCTTGCGCGGCGGTCACCGCTTCGGAGTACTTTCCGGCGTTAGCGAGCGCTGCCGCAATGGTGTCGTGATAGGCGAAATCCTCGGCTCCATCGAGTTCCAATGCCTGCTCGGCGGCGCGAACCGCCAATTCCGCGTTGCGATACTTTTCGTCGGGACACGTCGCCATCAGCCAAGCGGCGGCCCGGTACGCACGTCCGTATTTTTCGTCCAGCTTCACCGCCTCGCGGTAATCGGCAGCGGCCTCCGACCACTTACCAAGCTGCCGATGGGCATCGCCGCGATTCACGAGCGCGCCGGCGCTCTTGGGGTTGATGACGGCCGAGCGGCTATAGTCGGCCAAGGCTTTGTGAAACTCGCCCATGCGAAACCAGGCATGACCTCGGCCGGTCAACGCCCCGAAATCCTCGGGCTCGCGTTCGAGGACTTGCGAGTAGTCGTCGGTGGCATCTTCGTACTGTCCCAGTTCATAACGCACTTCAGCCCGATTGAACCAGGTGTTGGCGTCGGTGCCATTGAGTTCGATCGCCTTGGTCAGATCGGAAAGGGCTTCTTCATAGCGGCCCAGCAGGGCATAGCTAACGCCGCGATTGTGCAGCGCCTTCCACTTGCGTGGATCGTTCATGGCCGAGGTGTCAAAGTCGGCGAGGGCTTGAGCGTCTTGCGCGGCGGCTTCGTCGAGTTTGCCGGCGGTCGCCAGTCGCACCGCTTCCTGCGAGTACGCTTCGCCACGCCGATTCGCCGCCCAGGCGAGCAGTTGCATGGCGTATTGGCGCGCAGCGGGATCGTGCGTTTTTTCGATCGCTTGTTCGCACAGCGCGATGATCTCGGTGTAATGAGCGATCGTGCGCGCCGATTTGCTCTGAGCATGCGCTTGCTGCAGCGGCGCAGGCAAGGGTCCGGCCAACGGGCGAACCTGCTGCAATCCAGAACCGATCTCGATCCGCGCCGGTATTCCTTCATCAGCGCGTGCGCTAGCCACAAGCAGTAGGCTTAGCGCCATTGCGGTCGTCAGGCGACATACCATCTTCGGCTCCTTCCTCGATGGTCAGTAGGTTCGGCGCGCCGAACCCGATCCCATGCAGCGTCTGAATCGTCGTAGCGCTCGCTGACGAGGCAGTTCCTTTGCCATCACTCGCGAGCGTCTGTGCTAACGCCTGTGACAGGCGTTGACAGTTACTTTTGCGGCTCGGTCATGCTCATCGGATCGAGCGCCTTCTTCAGCGTGTCCTCAGGCAACACGCCTTCTTCGCGGCAGAGCTCGCGAATGGTCTTGCCGCTGGCGAATGCGTCTTTGGCCAGCTTGGCGGCTCGTTCATAGCCGATCAGTGGGTTAAGGCTGGTGACCATTGACAAGCTGCGCTCGACCATCGCTTCGCACTGCTCGGCGTTGGCTTCCATGCCTTCGGCACAGAAGTCGACGAACGCACGGACGCCACCGGCCATCAGGTGAATGCTTTCGAGCGTCGTTTGGCCCATTACGGGCATCATGATATTCAGCTGGAATTGCCCGCCAGTTGCGCCGCTGAAGCTGATCACCTGATCGTTGCCTAGCACGCGTGCGGCGACTTGCATCAAGCTTTCGCACATCACCGGATTAACCTTGCCTGGCATGATCGAGCTGCCGGGCTGGCGGTCGGGCAGATGAATCTCGAAGAAGCCGCAGCGCGGTCCGCTGCTCAGCCAGCGAATGTTGTTCGCGACGTTAAAGAGCGTCGTGGCAATCGTGCGCAATTGGCCGTGGCATTCCACTAAGCCGTCGCGCTGGGCATTACCTTCAAAGTGGTTCACCGCTTCGATGAAAGCGACATTGGTTTCGCTGGCGAGCGCCGCGGCGACGCGCTGGCCGAATTCGGGATGCGTGTTGATGCCGCTGCCGACGGCGGTGCCGCCTGCGGGCAGTTCCAGCACCGCATCAATCGCACGCTGAGCGCGTCCGAGCGACAGTTCTAACTGCCGGGCGAAACCGCCGAATTCCTGACCTAAACGCAGCGGCGTGGCGTCGGCCAGATGCGTACGGCCGATCTTAATGATCTGATCCCACTCTTGCGCCTTCTGAGCGAGCACATCGTGCAAACGTTGCAAGGCCGGCAGCAGGTTGTTCTTGATTTGAATGGCGACGGCGACGTGAATGGCCGTGGGGAAGATGTCGTTGGTGCTTTGCCCCATGTTCACGTGGTCGTTCGGATGAATCGCCTTGTCTTTGCTGAAGCGATCGCCGCCGAGGATCTCGATCGCGCGATTGGCGATGACCTCGTTCGTGTTCATGTTGCTGGACGTGCCGCTACCAGTCTGGAAGACGTCGATCGGAAACTGGTCGTCGAGCTTGCCTGCGGCGACTTCGCGACAGGCGTTGAGCATTGCATCGACCTGCGCGTCAGTCAGCGGATTTTTGCCGGTGCCGGTCAGCTTGCCGAGATCGCGATTGGCGACGCCGCAGGCGAACTTGACCAGACCGAGCGCATGAATCAGCGCGGGGGGCAGCGTCCAACCGCTGACAGGAAAGTTCTCGACGGCACGCTGGGTTTGCGCGCTATAGTACGCTTTGGCGGGGACGTGAACCTCGCCCATCGAGTCTTTCTCGATCCGAAACTCGCTCATGATGCAACGTCTTGAAAGAGAGCCAAAAAAGCTTGCGGCAATAGTCACTCGCGCACCATGCGCCAGCCGTTGTTGATGATAACGGTGCCGCCAGCGGGGGCCAAGATCAGTCCTTACGGGGGAAGCCCGCGGCGGGGGCGCTGGCCGCAGCCGGTTGCGTGCCGGCCGTCGGTGCGTTGGTCAGGTTATGTTGTTCGGCTTGAGCGAGCGCTTGTTCGAGCCGCTCGGCGGCTTCGCTGGCATTGCGAATCAGGATTTGCAGCACCGCCATCTTGGTATCGAGTTCGCCCTTCATTTCGCGAGATAACTCGTACATCTCGACCTGCCAGCGGTTGATTTCTGGCGGAGCGTCGGCCAGCGCTAGATCGCGATCGTCTTGCAGCTTCGAAACCCGATGCGGCGCTTCATAGGCTTTGCCGCCGCGACCAAAATGCCGGCTAGAACGTCGCCATAACATCATGATCAGCAGGCCCATAGCCAGCAGCAAGATTAATTGCGGCGTCGATGGCAACAGGTTCAGCATGCGATGTTAGGGGCGAATGGCGAGCAGGGCTGGGGCTGCTCTGGAACTTCACGTCTTACACGCGGCTACTTGTACGACTTTCGCGCCGCCTCGTAAACGTCTTTCAGCGGCAAGTTGTGCTGCGTCGCGACCGCGCGGCAGGCTTCGAACTCTGGCGAAAAGCTAGCAGTGCCATCGGCCAAAATCGCTAGCTTGCCGAGGACAGGTCCCCAGGTGGTCTCGACGGTATGCGGCCGGCGGTCGAGCTTGTGACGGCTGACCGGCCAGCGTCGAATGCCGAGCGTGGAAGTCTCGCGGAAAATGATTCTTTCGAGCTTCGTCACCAGCGCCGGTGGCGACAGCACGCTCAGCAGCACGCCGGGGCGATTCTTCTTCATCTGGATCGAAGCCGTGTAGACGTCGAGAGCGCCGGCTTCGGCCAACAGCGTGGCACAGTGGCCGATCACTTCGCCGCTGATGTCGTCCAGGTTGGTCTCCAAGACAACAATGTGGTCGGAAAGAAACTTTTCGCTGGTCTCGCCGACAATCAGTCGCACCAGGTTGGGCTGCTCGCGAAAGTCTTTGGTGCCCGCGCCATAGCCGATCGATTGAATGGTCATCGGGGGCAGAAATCCATACTCGTCGGCGATCGTCGACACAATCGCGGCACCAGTAGGCGTGGTCAGTTCGGCTTCGGCCGGTGAGGTGCATGTCGGAACGTTCACGAGCAGTTCTGCAGTCGCCGGCGCAGGCACGCTGACACGGCCGTGGGCGATGGTGATATAGCCACTGCCCAAAGCCAGCGGCGAACTGACGATGCGGTCGACGCCGAGCAGGTCCAGGCCGATGGCGCCGCCGACGATGTCTGCAATCGAATCGACCGCGCCGACTTCATGGAAATGCACCTTGCGAATCGTGGTGCCATGCACTTTCGCTTCCGCTTCGCCTAGGCGAGTGAAGATGCGCTTGGCCAGTTCCTTTAGAGCGGGCGTGATCGCTTCGGCCCGATCGATCATGTCGGTGATGTGATGCAGGTGGCGATGCGCGTGCTCGGGCTCGTGCTGCACGTCGATTTTTGTCGCCCGGTAACCACACCGCTGGACCTCTTCGCGCACCAGTCGCACGCCTGGCAAACCGAGCGAATCAATGCCGGTCTGAATAGCGGCCAAATCAACGCCGGCATCGACGAGCGCTCCCAGCAGCATGTCTCCGGCGATTCCACTCGCGCAATCCAGGTAAGCAAGTTTCATGGCAAGTTGTGGCCGCTTCGTCGGCACGGAAAGGAGAATTCGTCGGTGCTAGTGGCGGGAAGTATAGCAAGAAGCATTGGCAGGTGCTGGCCGGGCGAAGGCTGCGGGGCAATTGCAATGGCAATTGTTTGGAATTCAGCATGATTCTGGTACTGCGTTTGCCTCTTTTGACTGCTCACTCATCCCATTGCATCACTTGAGGAGACATACGATGTCTAGGCTCGCCTTTCGCGCGGGGATTTTGGCTGTCGGACTGCCACTCTGCCTTCTATTCGGCCAGCTTGTGGGACAACAGCAAGGACGTCCGCGCACCGATTCCGAACAGCCGCGGCAGAATGGCGAGGCGAGGGCCGATGGCGACAAAACGATGGAGTCGGCCACCAGCCGCCCCAAGATCTATCGTCCGGTCGCAAAGAAGTTTCTCGACGAATACAAACCGCGTGGAACCGGCTTGCCACCAGACACGACTTTCTTTCCCGATCCGGGCATGAAGTTCGACGACATTCGGGAGAAGGACGAAACCGCCAAGGCGGGCGTCATGGAAACCCAGTCGAAACTATTGTCCGACCGTTACGATTTCAGCGATAAACCCGCCGATGTGAAAATGTCAGGCGGCAAGCCAGTGCAAAGCGGCGTGCGCGTCAAGCTTTCCAAGGACACCAGCTGGGACAAGCTGGCCGAAATGTCGCCGGACGAAATCAAGGAGAAGGAACTCTTCCCGCAAGGCTTTTTGCCTTTGCCGCATGTGAAGCACGAGACCGGCGGTCAGGTCTTTCCGAAAACGCAAATCGACGCCATGAAGAAACTGGAAGCGCGCGACCTGCAGCGGTTCGACGTCGACATGGATTTGCCTGAGCACTTGCTGCCCGAGTTTCCTCCCCCCATCTTTTTGACCTCGCGACCCGACCTAGGCGATGTCTCACAAGGCAAAGTCCTGAGCATCAAGAACTACTTCGAGATCTTCGATGGCATCCTGACCCCGGTGCAGATGGACGGCTTGCGGCAGCTGCTGACGCCGTTTCCGCAGCAACAATTCAACCAAACGCACGATCGCAAGGTGCTCGAACCGACGTTGGGCGTGAGCTGCCTCGATTGCCATACCAATGGACATACCAACGGTGCGTTTCACCTGACGCCAGATGTGCGCCCGCAGATCGCTCGCTTTCGTTTAGATACGCCGAGCTTGCGTGGCATGTTCAATCAGCAGATTCACGGTTCGAAGCGTTCGCTACGCTCGATCGAAGATTTCACTGAGTTTGAACAGCGCACTGCCTACTTTGATGGCGACCAAGTGACGGCGTCGATGAAGGGCGTGAACGAGCCGGACCGCCCGACGCAAGTGTCGCTCATGGCGCAGTTCCAGAACATGCTCGACTTCCCGCCGGCGCCGAAGCTCGGCTGGGACGGCAAGCTGATCGAAAGCAAAGCGACCGAGCAAGAACTACTGGGTCAGAAGGTCTTCTTTGGCAAAGGCCGCTGCGCCGAATGCCACCCTGCCCCGTTCTATCTTGACGACAAGATGCACGACCTGAAGGCCGAGCGGTTCTTCGCCGAGCACGTCAGCAACAATCACTTCATTAAGGCGGACGGCCCGATCAAGACCTTCTCCTTGCGCGGCATCAAGGACTCGCCGCCCTACTTGCATGACGGCCGTTTGATGACGTTGGACGACACTGTCGAATTCTTCAATCTCGTCCTAGAACTCAAGCTGACGCAGGAAGAGAAAGAAGCGCTGGTCGCCTTCATGTACCAGTTGTAAACCGGTATGAGGGTAGAGGGTGTGAGAGTAGAGGGTGGAAGGGTTGCTTGAACCCGTGCTTCACCCTCTACCCTCCACTCTCATACCCTCACACCTTACTCCAGGTGCGGGCGAAGCAGGTCGCTCCACCGCTCATAGCCGAGCGGGCTCATGTGCAGGCCGTCTTTGACGAACAGCTCGGGATTGGGTTGCCCGTCGTCCTTGAGCATCAAGGGCGCGATATCGAGGAACACCAGTCGTTGATCGTCTTTGGCGCATGCGTCGGCGATCAGCTTGTTGGTCGCGCGGACCTTGTCGATCAATTTCCACCGCGCGATGCTGGGCTTCACTGCGATAAAGATGATCTTGGTCTTGGGCAGCTTGTCGTGCACCACTTTGACAAAGGCGTCGAAGTCGGCCGCCACTTGTTCGGGCGATTTGCCAGCGGACAAGTCGTTGTCGCCAGCGTAGAGGACCACGGTCTTGGGTTCATACTTGGTGACGATTCGCGGAGCAAAGTACACGCTATCGGCCAGTTGCGAACCACCAAAGCCGCGCTTGATCACCGGTAGCTTGCTGAAGTAATCCTCCAGCTTCCAGCCCACGATGCTGGAACTGCCGACGAAGACAATGCCTTGCTTGGGAGGCATTTGGGCGGCGTCCTTTTGTTCGAAGGCGGCGATTGCCTTTTCCCATTTCGCGTGCGGCGAGACTGCCGGTTCGTCCGCCACAACGATGCCTGGGACCACCAGTAACAAAAAGGTCACTAACCGCGTCAAAGTGCTTCGCATAATCGTCTCCAAGTGAGTTGCCGGTCATGCTAGTCGCCGACACTCGAAAACTCAAATCCCAAGGCCCCGTTCAATCCCGCATTGCGGCTTTCTACGCCATCAATGGCGATTCAAGGTAAAAGATGGCGACTTAGTTGACTTTTTAGTTGAGATTTCATTAGACTCCTGCCGTCACGATTCATCAGCCATGGAGATGAGCCTGCATGAGACACGTGTATCTATTTCCGCGCGGCGTCGTGGGTTGGATGGTGGCGGTTCTTTGGCTGTGGTTCAGTGGCGGAACGCTGCTGGCGAGCGAAGCCAGCCTGGCGATTCCCGACCTTCATGAAGGCAAATTCACGATTCTGGGCCAGGAAATCAGTGCCTGGAACATTCTGTTTTACGGAGCGTTGGTGATCTGCGGCACCCTCGGCATCAGCCTCTACCTGCGTAACCAGGTGAAGCGGCTGCCGGCCCACAAGTCGATGCTCGACATCGCCGAGATCATCTTTCAAACCTGCAAGACCTATCTGATTCAGCAAGGCAAGTTCCTGCTGATGCTGTACGTCTTGGTCGCTCTGGCAATCTCGTACTACTTGCTGGGCTTCAGCCACAACGGCGAAGGCGCCGCCCATCACATCAGCCCGATGGCGACGCTGGGATTGGTGCTGCTCTTCGCCATCGTCGGCATGGGCGGTTCGTACTGGGTCGCCTGGTACGGCATCCGAGTGAATACCTACGCCAACGCGCGCACCGCGTTCGCTTCGCTGCGTGGCGAGCCGTGGGACGTCGTCAAAATTCCGCTGCAAGCCGGCATGTCGATCGGCCTGTTTTTGATTTCGCTTGAGCTGGTGATGATGGTCATCATCCTCTTGTTCGTGCCGCGCGAGATCGTTGGCTTTTGCTTCTTGGGGTTTGCAATCGGCGAATCGCTCGGTGCTTCGGCACTGCGCATCGCCGGCGGTATCTTCACGAAGATCGCCGATATCGGCTCGGATCTGATGAAGATCGTCTTCAATGTCAAGGAAGACGATCCTCGCAATCCCGGCGTCATTGCCGACTGCACCGGCGACAACGCTGGCGATTCGGTCGGTCCTACCGCTGACGGTTTCGAAACCTATGGCGTCACTGGCGTCGCGCTCATCTCGTTCATCACTTTGGCGGCGACGGAGCACAACATTCGCGCAGCGCTGGGGCTCGCGCCAAATACATCGTTCTCGCTGACCGATGCCACGACGCACACTACCAACTATTTGGAAATACAAGCCAAATTAATCGTATGGATCTTTGCCATGCGGTTCCTAATGGACTTCATGTCGGGCATCGCGTACTTCATCAACCAGGCGATTTCCGAAGCGAAATATAAAGGCTTGAAAGAGTTTGATTTCGAACAGCCACTCACGCGTTTGATCTGGATCGCGTCGGTGTTGTGCATCAGCACCTCGTACGGCATGAGCTACGTCCTACTCAGCGATCTGTCCGTGGTGACGACGGAGAAGACCCTGGCGCTGCCGAACTTGTGGTGGCAACTGGCGACGATTATCAGTTGCGGTACCCTCGCGGCCGTGCTGATTCCCGAGTTCACCAAAATCTTTACCAGTTCGCATTCCAAGCACGTGAACGAAATCGTTACCGCTAGCCGCGAAGGCGGCGCGTCGCTGACGATCCTCTCGGGCATTGTGGCGGGTAACTTCAGCGCGTTCTGGAATGGCATGTTGATCGCCGGCTTAATGGCGGTAGCTTACTTTGTCAGCATCCCGATGGGCTTTGCCGGCATCGAAGAAAGCCTGCACGACGTGATGGGGCCGTACGCATCAATCTATGCGTTCGGCCTGGTGGCGTTCGGCTTTTTGTGTATGGGCCCCGTCACTATCGCAGTCGATAGCTATGGGCCGGTGACCGACAACGCCCAGTCGATTTTTGAACTGGCGCAAACCGAGCACATCCCCGGCATTCACGAAGAGATCAAACGCGACTTCGGCTTCTCGCCTGATTTCGAACGCGGCAAGCACTACCTTGAAGCGAACGACTCGGCCGGCAACACCTTCAAAGCCACCGCCAAGCCGGTGTTGATCGGCACGGCGGTTGTGGGCGCGACGACGATGATCTTCGCGATCATCTTGCTGCTCAAAGATCGCGGCTTGCTCGCGCTCAGCCTGACCGATGCGCCGGTGCTGCTCGGATTCATTTGCGGCGGCTCGGTCGTCTTTTGGTTCTCGGGTGCCTCGATGCAAGCGGTGACCACGGGCGCTTATCGCGCCGTCGAGTTCATCAAGAAGAACATGAAGCTCGATAAGAAAGAAGCCGACATCGAAGACAGCAAGACCGTCGTGCGCATCTGCACCGAGTACGCCCAGGCGGGGATGTGGAACATCTTCATCGCGCTGATGACGATCACGCTGGCGTTCGCGTTCTTCGATCCTAACTTCTTCGTCGCCTATCTGATCTCGATCGCCGTGTTTGGCTTGTTTCAAGCGATTTACATGGCCAACGCAGGCGGTGCTTGGGACAACGCCAAGAAGCTGGTGGAGGTCGACCTCAAAGAGAAAGGAACGGACCTTCACTCGGCCACCGTCGTCGGCGCTACCGTGGGCGATCCGTTCAAAGACACGACCAGCGTGTCGTTGA
>JAEZGD010000467.1 GCA_023417165.1 Planctomycetota bacterium | reverse complement strand
GACCAGTACTGCGCCTGTTTCTTCGATCCGCGTGACGGCGGGGCCCACGCGACCGAAGCCCTCGCTATGTTTCAGCGACGGTGAATACGCCTGGCGTTTGATCAGCCATCTGACGTTGAACTATTTGTCGCTGTGCAACAACGACGCCCGGCAAGGCGCCGCGGCACTTCGCGAGCTATTGGCACTCTACGGCAATCTAGGCGAACCGCACGTTCGCAAGCAGATCGAGGGGCTGCGTTCAATTGCGACTCAGCCCATTGTCCGGCGCATACCAAATCAGAGGCGGGCCTCCTTTGGACGCGGACTAGAAGCAACGCTCGAGTTCGACGAGTCGGTCTTTCCCAGTGGCGCGTACGTTTTGGGCGCAGTGCTAGAACGGTTTCTGGCAAAGTACGTCTCGATTAACTCATTCACCGAAACGGTGCTCCGCACCACTGCTCGCGGAGAAATCATGCGATGGCCGGCGAGAAACGGCCTGCGCCAGTTGTTGTAACCGCTTTGGAACAACTACGGCGCGAGCCATACAAGTTTGAGTTTTACCAGGCGATGCGTTTGCTGGAATGCGCCCATCCAGATCGCCCGCGCCTTGGCGAAAGCAAGCGCGCGGCCGAAGACGCCGTTAGGCTCGGCCAAGAACCTTCACTAGCGTTCGCCCCTTCCAGCGTCGCAAGTTTTGAACAGACTGCCGAGGGTCGAGATCGACTCGTCGTGCATTTCCTGGGATTACTGGGGCCGAATGGTCCTTTGCCTTTGCATCTAACCGAATACGTGCGCGACCGCGTCCGGAATTCACGCGACCGTACGCTGGCGAGCTTTCTCGACGTTTTTCATCATCGCATTTTGTCGCTGCTTTATCGGGCCGTCGCTGAAGCGCGCCCGGCAGTAGCGCTCGACCGACCAGAGGATGACTCGTTCGCCATTCGGGTCGGCTCGCTGATTGGGATCGGGCAACCAGCGCTTCGCGATCGCGATGCGCTGCCGGACCGCGCCAAGCAGTATTACGCCAGCCACTTGGTCCGCCATGCGCGCAATCGAGAAGGCTTGCTCTCGATGCTGAAGGACTATCTCGGACTGCCAGTCGAGATCGAAGAGTTTGTCGGCGATTGGTTGGAACTGCCGAGTAATGCCTTGCTCCGTCTAGGGGCCGATCCGGAATTGGGTGTGCTGGGCGAATCGTTTTCCATCGGTTCGCGCGTCTGGGAGTGTCAACACGGTTTCCGCATCATCGTCGGACCCGTCAAACTCGCGGACTTTAATCGCTTGCTGCCGCGTGGTGCGTCGTTGCCTGGCCTCGTCGCCCTGGTGCGAAACTATGTGGGCGATGAATTTGCCTGGGACTTGCAACTCATCCTGCGCAAGGAAGAAGTGCCGGCCTTTCGCCTCGGTGGTTCGGGCCGACTTGGTTACACCACTTGGATTCACGCCAAGCCGCCAGCCAAAAATCCTAACGACCTTGCTTTAAAACCTACACACAAGAACTGCTCGCGCTTGTCGCCTTCTGGAGATCGTTCGAATGTCTGAAATCAGTCGTGTCGCGCTATTTGGCAAGCTTAATCCTCTCGCCTACAAGGGCATTGAAGGCGCAACCGTCTTTTGCAAGATGCGCGGCAATCCGTACGTGGAACTGGTTCATTGGCTGCAGCAGATTCTGGTCCTGCAAGACTCGGACCTGCATCGAGTGATTCGGCACTTCCAGATCGATGCCGGTCGCCTTGCCAAGGACATCACCGAAGCTCTCGATCGCTTGCCTCGCGGCGCAAGTTCGATCTCTGACCTGTCTTCGCACGTGGAGGAGGCCGTCGAACGAGGCTGGGTTTATGGCACCTTGATGTTCGGCGAGTCGCAAGTGCGTACGGGACACTTGCTAGTTGGCATCCTGAAGACACGCGGGCTGAATCATGAACTCTTAGGCATCTCCAAAGAGTTCGCCAAGATTGGCGTGGATGTACTAACCTCGCAGTTCGCCAAGATCGTCAGCGCCTCGCCGGAAGAGAAGATGGCAGCCAGCGATGGGTTTCAAGCGGGCGGTGGCGCAGCGCCGGGAGAAGCCAGTGGCGCGATGCCGCCGGCCGCAATGGGCAAGCAGGAAGCGCTCAAGCGATTTGCCGTCGATCTGACCGAACGGGCGCGCAAAGGCGAGATTGATCCAATCGTCGGACGCGATGAAGAGATTCGGCAAGTGGTCGATATTCTCATGCGCCGCCGCCAGAACAATCCTATCCTCACCGGCGAAGCAGGCGTAGGCAAGACGGCCGTGGTCGAAGGGTTCGCGCTGCGGCTTGCAGCCGGCGATGTGCCGCCACCTCTCAAGGACGTTTCTTTGCTATCGCTGGACATTGGCCTGCTTCAGGCCGGAGCCAGCATGAAAGGCGAGTTCGAGAATCGCCTGCGACAAGTCATCGAAGAAGTGCAGTCATCGCCCAAGCCGATCATCCTGTTCATTGACGAAGCGCACACCTTGATTGGCGCTGGCGGCGCAGCGGGAACCGGCGATGCGGCCAATCTGCTCAAACCGGCGCTCGCCCGCGGCACGTTGCGAACGATCGCGGCCACAACCTGGGCGGAATACAAGAAGCACATCGAGAAAGACCCCGCACTCACTCGCCGTTTCCAGACGGTGCAAGTCGAAGAGCCAAGCGAAGAGAAGGCGATTCTGATGATGCGCGGGCTGGCTTCCACGCTGGAGAAGCACCATCGCGTGCAATTGCTGGATGAAGCCATCGAAGCAGCCGTGAGGCTTTCGCATCGCTACATCCCTGCGCGCCAGCTGCCAGATAAGTCGGTTAGCTTGTTGGATACCGCCTGCGCGCGGGTGGCCATTAGCCAGCATGCAGTGCCCGCGGAAGTCGATGATACGCGCCGCACCATTGAAGCCTTGGAAACCGAACTGCAGATCATCACGCGCGAAGACGCGGTCGGCGTCGAGACCAAAGCCCGGGCGGCGACTTGCAAGGAAAAGCTGGCAGCGGCCCAGGCACGGCTGGTCGAGCTTGAGGCGCGCTGGAATGCCGAAAAGTCGCTCGTCGAAAAGGTATTAGAGATTCGCGCCAAGTTGCGCGGGCATACGGGCGTCGTCGAAGGGACGAAAAGCAAGTTGGAATCGTCGGCCAATCAAACCGCGAGCAAGGAAGTGGTGATCGAGGCAGCCCAAACCACGACGCCACCTCTGACGGATACGGAACGCGCCGAGCTGCTCACCAAGCTGCGCTCACTGCAGGCGGAACTGAGCACCCTACAAGGCGAGTCACCGCTGATACTGCCCACAGTTGACGCCCAGGCGATCGGTTCCGTGGTGGCCGATTGGACCGGCATTCCGGTGGGACGCATGATGAAGAACGAAATCGAAACCGTTCTGAAGCTGGCGGATATCCTCGATCAGCGCGTCATTGGTCAGCGTCATGCACTCGAGATGATTGCCAAACGCATCCAAACATCACGCGCCAGCTTAGACAATCCGAACAAGCCCATCGGTGTGTTCATGCTGGCCGGGCCATCAGGCGTGGGCAAGACCGAAACCGCGCTGACCTTGGCCGAAGCGTTGTATGGCGGCGAGCAAAACGTCATTACCATCAACATGAGCGAGTTCCAGGAAGCGCATACAGTCTCGACCTTGAAGGGCTCGCCGCCAGGCTATGTTGGTTACGGAGAAGGCGGCATCCTGACCGAAGCTGTGCGCCGCAAACCTTACAGCGTGGTGTTGCTTGACGAAGTCGAGAAGGCGCACTCGGACGTCCATGAAATCTTCTTTCAGGTCTTTGATAAAGGCGTGATGGAAGACGGCGAAGGGCGGATGATCGATTTCAAAAACACGCTCATCCTGCTCACGTCCAATGTCGGCAGCGATTTGATCATGAACATGTGCCGCGACCCGGAATTGCTGCCGGAGCCAGAAGGCATCGCCAAGGCGTTGCGTGAGCCGCTCTTGAAGGTCTTCCCAGCCGCGTTGCTGGGCCGCATCGTGACCATTCCGTACTTTCCACTCAGCCCGGACATGGTGGCGAACATCACGAAGCTGCAATTACGCCGCATTCAAAAACGGGTCGAGGCCAACCATAAGGTGCCCTTCACCTTTGATGACGACGTGGTGAAACTGGTTGTCGATCGTTGCAGTGAGTTGGAAAGCGGCGGCCGTATGATCGACGCGATTCTGACGAACACCATGTTGCCGCACATTAGCCGTCAATTCCTGACGCGAATGATGGAAGGTCAACCGATCGAACGCGTAAGAATCAGCGTCAAGGATGGCGATTTCGATTACTCCTTTTAATGGACTGCCTGACCAGAGTATCAATCATTGACGACTGCCAAGGCGGTCGCTTGCTCGTAGTGGCCTGACCAGCCAAGTGCTATCGCGAGTGACGACTTCGCCTGTTACATACCCCACACGTGAAGGTAGGTTTTTCCATGCCTGTTATTTATAGTCCAGGAATTACGATCGCGGATGAGCGAAGTAAGTCTGGACAGACCGAGGCCTTAAAGAAGAAGTCGAAAAAGGCTTTTCAAGAGGCGACGCTCAAATGGCTCGATGAAATCAAAAAGACGGCCTGCGGCGCTGAACTACTGGCCGAGATTGACAACTCAAAACATGTCGTGACCATTTACCGCACTTGGACGAAAGATGACGGCAACTGCGAGTTCGGCGAAGACGTCCCCAAGTCGATGGTCGTGCCGCTGAAGGGGAAGTACAAAAACGGTGAACTCGAGTTGGCTCGTGTGCTAGGGCGGGCCTGCGAGGATATTAGCGGACGCAATAAATTCGAGAAGTTTTTCAACCTTGGCAAAGCGCGGCATCGCTTTATCTCCGTCGATGCGCTCGGGCGTTTGATTGGTGTCTCGGGCAAAGAATTGAAGGCGATGGCGGCTGGCAAAACCGCGATTCCCAAACATGTAGATGAAAAGCTACGGGTTTATTTGTACGACTTTCTCACGCCTGGCAAAGGCAGCGATTGCGGCGTGCGATTCAACTTTGAGCGTGATAATCTCAGTCCTGAACACAAGAAGTATCTACCCCAGTCGCACAACTGGCAGAATCGTCCACCAGGGGTCGCGCTCGCGCACGAGTTGATTCATGCTTGGCGCTGCATGGTGGGACGCGTCTTGTTTAACTATGGCTGGGAAGAAGAAGCGATGACGGTGGGATTGCCGCCCTTCACCTTCATGCCCTTCACCGAGAACCATGTACGCGTGCAATGGGGCGGCCTGGCCGTCCGTCCCGATTACCAAAACATCGGTATCAAGACGGATATGATCCAGAACACCGACAAGATTGGTATCGACAAAGCAGGCAATCGCTCGTGGCAAGGCAATCAATCGGCGCTGCATACCAATCAAGGCATGGCGCAGCAAGCGAGTGCCCGCCGTAAGGCCATGGGATACGACGACAACGATGACGATGCCGATGATGACTGGGACACCTGAGCGCAGTCGTCCCTCACTCGCATCTAAACTTTGCGATGCAACCGCCCGGCTATCGGGCGGTTGTTGTTTGTGGTGCGAAGTGGTGCGATTAGTAGTCGCCGATGACTTCGCCACCGGCCATCGTCATCAGAGCCACGATGACGTTGATGTCTGCTTTGGCGCTCAACGAGCGCGAGGAGCCATCGGCTAGCGCCACGGTCGCGATTCCGGAGTGGAAGCTGTTGACCGCAAAATTGTTCGAGCAATTGATCATGCACGGTCCTGGATGGCTCACACCATCAACCGTATAGCCACGCATGGCCGAGAGGTTTGTGGCCGCCCACCCACCAAGCGCGACACGCAGCGTCGATTGATTGTTCGGATTGGGGACCTTCTTGCCGGCGCGCCACAAATCGGGACGTCCTGCACATTCGACGAACAACAGCGTGTTGGATGTGCCGTCCGTGATATCGCTGATGCGCGTCGGGATACTGCCCGAGAAGACGCCCGCGGTATTAGCAGGCTGGGGCGTGGTCAGGACCGGATTGGCGCCTGTCCACAGATTGCTCTGGACGCTGCTAATTGCGGTATAGTCCGAGATTGCATAGGGCCGGCCGGTCGCGGCTGGAACATTCACATCGACGCGCGGATTGTCGGGCGCGGTCGGGCAAACGTGGAACGATAGCGGATACTTCGCTGCTTCCGCGTTTTCAATCGCGTTGTAATTGACATCGTAGCGATAGATATCGGCGAGCGGATTCTGCTCGACATAGGGTAATAGCTGCGCGCCCCAATACACCGTGGGAC
>JAEZGD010000449.1 GCA_023417165.1 Planctomycetota bacterium | reverse complement strand
GCGTTGGACTGGCCAGGACTCGCCTTCGTCATAGCTGAGTTGGACCGTGCCGTTGTCACGCTTGGTGCTTTGTGGACCCGAGAACAGAATGCGACTGCGGCCGCCATCGGCAGGATCGCTATAACGCAGCACCGACGCCATGCAGCTCGGATCGGCCTGCTCGGGCACGTCCTTGACCGACGACCAGGTGACACCGCCATCGTTGCTCACACTCGTCTTGCGAACCGGCTTGCCTGCCCAGCGGCGCACGTTGAAGCGGACCGAGCCATCTTTAAGCTCGACGAACTGGGCCTCGTTGGCCATGCTTGTCTTGTTGCCTTTCGCATCGGTCACCAGGCCGTCCGGGGCGTTTTCGCCGATGTGCCACGTCTCGCCACGATCATCGCTGTAGACGGCGTAGATGTTCCACACGCCGAACGGGCCTTCGTTGAAGGGAAATAACAATCGCCCGGCGTGCTTGCCGTGGCGAAGCTGAATGCCGATGCCGGGGCCACTGGCGAGCGTCGTGACCTTCTCAGGCCGCTTGGTCGTGGCGGTCAAATCGCGCGGCTTCGACCATGTCTGGCCATCGTCATCGCTGGTGATCAAGAAGTTGCGGACGATCTTCTCGCCTGCGTGTCCCGTTTCGATTTGGCCGCTGCGCTCACTAAGACTCGCCGGATACGCCTGATACATCAGCAGCACGCGGCCGGTTTCCTGCTCGACAACGGCGCACGGATTGTTAAGCGCCTTGTCGCCATCGGCGGCGATGGTTTCGATCTTGCTCCAGGTCTGGCCGCGATCCTCGCTACGCTTCAATACCAGCTTGTTCTTCGCCTGATCGGCATCGGCGGCGCGGCCTTCGGCGAAAGCCAGTAGCGTGCCTTTTTTGGTCGCGACAATCGCAGGAATGCGGATCGAGGCGAAGCCATCGGTTCGCGGCGTAAAGACATCGAAAAATTCGGGCTCGGCGGCGAAGACCGGCAGGGCCAAGAGCCACAAAAGCAACGACCCAGAGCGAATGGCGAACATTGGTTGGTCCCCAGCGGGTGTGGAAAGAAGCGATTAAGGCTTACTGGCCATGTAGCCCAATACGGTATCTCTGCCGGCGCTAATATGTGCGGCCATCCAAGCGCGGGCCGCCTCGATGTCATGCGTCGCCAGGATCTCGACGAAGGCGGCATGCTGCTCATAAGTGCCGTTGGCGAGCTCGCGCGTGAGGATGCGCGGCGACAAACGTTGCGCAGCAAAGATCTGCGCAATGACGCGAATCTCTTTGACCACCTTGGCGAGCCAGCGATTGCGTGAAGCGGCGATAAGACGCGTGTGAAACTGCTCTTCGGCATCCAGCCAGCGATGAAACTGCGCGGCGGTGGCATGCTTATTCGCAGGAATGGCCGCGGCGATCTGGCCAAAGCGCTGGCAGATGCCGCGCAGTTCGGCCAGTAGATGCTCGTCGGCAAATCGCGCGGCCTCGGTGGCGGCCAGCACTTCGAGCGCCGCACGCACGTCATACAACTCGCCGAGTTCATTCGGTTCTGGCGCGCGAACCGAAGCGCCAGCGCCTGGCGTTAATTCCAAAACGCCTTCGCTGACCAGTCGGCTGATCGCTTCCCGTACGGGAATGGTGCTGGTGCCCAGCTCGGCCGCGAGCGTGCGATTGACCAACCGCGCGCCCGGCGGCAGGTCGCCGGCGCGCAGCTTTTGATGGAGTTGTTCGTATACCTGCTGCGAAAGCGTTTGATCCACGGAGCAATTCCTGGAGGTCGTGGGCGGTGGTATATCGTGATATATCACCGCCGCTGCGTCAACCAGATTCGCTCTGTGGTGCTGATTTAATGCTCGTGATGCTCGAGATTGCCGTTGTATGTTTTGCCTTCAATGGTCACCGTCAAGCGACCGGTCGCGCCGTCGGCTTCCACGGCGGCGAGGGCCTGTTCGTCCGTGATGGCGAATGCCGACGCCTGACCTTCGGGGTCGCCTGGCTGAGGCGCCGCGGCGAGTTTGAACTGCTGCGGCTTGCCGCCAGCGACCACATTCAGCGTCAACTCCGCATCGGCAATCGCCACGGGGCCTTTGGCTTTCTCGTCGAGCAAGTAGATGGTGACGGTGTGCGTGGCGTCGTCATGATGTAACTCGGCGTGATAGTCGCCCTTGCCTAATTCGATAAGGTGGCCGCCGTGCGGGCCTTCGTCGGCATGGTCGTGCGCGTGATCGTGTGCGTCGGGCTTGGCATTGCTGGCAGGCGGGGGAGTCGAACCGCCGCAGCCCGAAGACAGCGATGCCGCGCCGAGCGCCGTTAAGGCCACGAGGCGAGTGAACGTAGATGACATGCAGGATTCCTTTCGAGTTTAGCGGACTTTCGTCAGGTGGGAGTCGTGAGCGGCGTCTTGCGGACGCGCACTATGGGATGGCAAAGGATCGTCCAGGCAATCGCCTTCGTCGAGCCCTCGCAGTTGTTGCTCTGCCTGGCGGCGGCCAAAACACCAGAAGAGTGCAGGGTGCACGAAGAAGTCGAGCAGGGTCGAGCTAATCAAGCCGCCGAGAATCACCGTCGCCACTGGATAAAGAATCTCTTTGCCGGGCTCGCCCGCGGCAAGCACCAGCGGAATCAAGGCGATACCGGCGGTGATGGCGGTCATTAACATGGGGGCTAGTCGTTCGAGGCCGGCGCGCTCGATCATCTGCGGCGTGAACTGCTCGCCTTCATACCGCACCAGGTGAAGATAGTGCGCGATGAGCAGAATACCGTTGCGCGAGGCAATGCCGGCGAGCGAAATGAAGCCAACCATGCTGGCGACCGTCAGCGATTGCCCGGTGATCACGAGCGCCGCTACCGCGCCAATGGCCGCCATGGGCAGTGCGCTCAACACTTGCAGGGCCAGGTTTACCGAGTGAAACAGCGTATAAAGCGCCAGGAACATCGCGGCGAGCGAGAACAGGCTTAAGAGGCCGATCATGCGCGTCGCCGAGCGTTGGCTTTCGAACTGGCCGCCATATTCCAAAAAGTAACCGGTGGGAAGTTTGTCGGCGATCGGCTGCAGCTTGGCTTGAATGTCGGTGACCACGCTGTTGAGATCGCGGCCCGAAGTATTGCACTGCACGATGATGCGGCGGCGAACGTTCTCGCGATTGATCGTATTGGGACCGCGCGCCTCCGGATCGATCGTGGCGACTGCCGAGAGCGGCACGCGACCGCCCGTCGGCAGGTTGATCGAAAGGCGTTCTAACTTGTTTAAGTCGCGGCGATACGACTCGTCCAATCGCACCACCAAATCGAACTTGCGTTCTCCTTGCACGATCTCCGAGACCGTACGACCGTTCATCGCGGTTTCGATGAAAGCGTTGACATCGCGCGACGTCAGGCCATAGCGAGCCAGTTGGTTCTTGTTCAGTTCGATCTGTAGCTGCGGAATTTCCACCTGTTGCTCGACCATCAGGTCGGTGACGCCTGGCACGCCTTCAATAGCCGCCTTCATCTCGTTGGCGGTGCGTCGCAGCGTAGGCAAATCGTCGCCATAAAGCTTGATGCCGACCTGCGCTTTCACGCCAGACAGCATGTGCGAGATCAGGTGCGACAGCGGCTGCTCGGCCGAAACGACAATGCCGGGAATCTCCCCCAGATCGGTGCGAATGTCGTGCAGAATCTCTTCGCGGCTGCGGCCGGCTTTCGGATCAAAGCTGACGATAATTTCGGAGACATTCACCCCCTCAGCGTGTTCGTCGAGTTCAGCGCGGCCAGTACGACGTCCAAATGCGACGACGCCGGGAATCTGGCCGATCCGCTCATCGGCGATTGCCGCCATGCGACTGGAGTCTTCCAGCGAGGTGCCAGGCGGCACCAGTACATTGACCAGCACGCTCCCTTCGTTGAACGGGGGCAGAAAGTCGCGTCCCAATTGCGTGCCAACAGCGAGGCTAACAACCACCGCAAAGCTAACGGCTGTCAGGATGGGCGCCGGATGGCGAACGCTGAAGCGAATCGCATAGCCCACCAGCCATTTCAACCAACGCAGGACGAACGAGTCCTGTTCGTGCTCCATGAACTTTGCATTCGGCAGCAGCCAGTACGAGAGCACCGGCGTGACCGTTAACGAGACAACCAGCGAGGCGATAATGGACACGATGTATGCGACGGCCAGCGGCACAAAGAGGCGACCTTCCATGCCTCCTAAGGCAAACAGTGGTACGAACACTAACACCACCAGAATCGTGCTGAAAACAATCGAGTTGCGTACCTCGCTGCTAGCTTCATAGACGACGCGCAGCGCCGGTAGTGGATTGGGTTTGTGCTTGTTTTCTCGCAGGCGACGAAAGATGTTCTCGACATCCACGATTGCGTCATCGACGAGTTCGCCGATCGCTACCGCTAGCCCGCCGAGCGTCATCGTATTGATCGACATCCCAAACCACTGAAAAACCAGCCCCGTGACCACAATCGATAGGGGAATGGCGGTCAATGTGATGAAGGTGGTGCGAAAGTTCCAAAGGAACAGGAACAGCACGATCACCACTAAAATGCCGCCGTCGCGGAGCGCTTCCAAGACATTGTGGATGCTGAGATCAATGAACTCTTTTTGTTGATAGATCTCGGTGTTGATGCGGATATCTGTCGGCAGCGAAGGCTCCAGTTCTTTCAAGGCCTCGATAATATCGGTGGTCAGACGCCGCGTATCGGCGCCTGGCTGTTTAGCGACGATCAAGATCACGGCGGGCTTACCGTTGACGGCCGCGTCGCCTCGTTTGACCTGCGCCGCTTCGACGATGCTGGCGACTTGTCCCAACAGGACCGAGCGATCGGCAGAAGCTTTGACCACGACCTGTTCCAGCTCGCGCACATCGTGGATG
>JAEZGD010000369.1 GCA_023417165.1 Planctomycetota bacterium | reverse complement strand
CGATTGAGCAGGACAATGCTGCGGGTTCGAGCGCTTCGCGAGCGAAGCGGCTAAGTAGGGGAAGCGTTGGGAATGTCGCTACGCTTTGAGCAACTGCTCGATCGTAGCGACGGCTTGCTTCATTGCTTCGGGCAGTTTGGCCGGCTCTTTGCCGCCTGCCTGGGCGAGATCGGGCTTGCCGCCACCGCTGCCGCCAACCAGTTTGGCGACTTCCTTGACCCAGTTGCCGGCGCTGACGCCGCGATCGACGAGGTCTTTGCTCAGCCCCGCGACCAGCAGCACCTTGTCGTCCCCTTCGCTGCCGCCGAGCATCACCGCCAGCGAACCTGGCCGCTTGCGCAGTTGATCAATGACTTGCCGCATCAGGTTGGCGTTGGCCGCCGGAACTTGCGCGGTGATGACCGTCACATCGTTGATCTTCTGCGCTTGCTCGAGCAGCGACTCGGCCGACAGGACACCGCTTTCCGACAACTTGGCCACTTGAGCTTCCAGCGTATGCAACTCGTCCAACAGGGCGCGCACACGAGCAGGAACATCAAACAAGCTGACGTTCAGCAGCCGAGCACTGTCGCGTAGCGCGGCTTTCAGCTCGACATACGAAGGCTTCGCCGACGGCGCGGCCGACTTGCCATTGGGCATGGCGGTCGCCTTGTTGCCGGCCGACAACGCCTTGCGCAGGTCGCGAACGTTCTGCACCAGTTGTCGCACGGCGGCGGGCACTTCCAGCACGCCGACGCCCAGCAGTTGCGCGGCCTCGACCAGCGACGCTTCGGTCTGCGCCGCATGTTCTTTGGCCTTTTGCCCAGTGATGGCAACCACGCGGCGCGTGCCACTGGAGACGCTTTCTTCGCTCTTGATTTCGAATGCACCGACTTCGCTGGTATTTTGCAGATGCGTGCCGCCGCACAGTTCGCGGCTGAACTCGCCCATGCTGACCATGCGCACCGGATCGGGATACTTCTCGCCGAACAGCATCATCGCGCCGGCTTCACGTGCTTCCGCGAGCGAAATCAGCTTCCACGAGACCGGTTCCTTCGCACTGATGCGCTCGACCACGTCGTGTTCGATGGCGGCGAGTTGCTCGGCATCGACCGGCACGCTGTTGCTGAAGTCGAAGCGGAACTCGTCCGGCTCAACCTTCGAACCTTGCTGCTGCGCGTGCTTGCCCAGGTTCTTCTGCAATGCATAGTGCAGAATGTGCGTCGCCGAGTGGGCGCGACGAATCGCGTCGCGGCGCGTGGTGTCGACGGTCGCCTGGCACTTCGCCCCGGCGACGAGTCGGCCTTGACGCAAGTGGCCGATGTGCACGATCAAGTCGCCGTTCTTCTGCGTATTGATAACTTCGAAGCGGAAGCCCGGGCCGGTGATTTCGCCTTGGTCGCCGACCTGACCGCCCGACTCGCCATAGAAGGGCGAACGATCGAGCACGACTTCGATCGGCTCGTCGTGGCCAACTTCGGTCACTTCGTCGCACAGGTGATGCTGCGCGACAATGCCTTTGATTTCGGCTTCCGCCGTGGTGGTTTGATAGCCGAGGAATTCGGTGCTGTGCAGCGACTTCTTCAGCGCATCGAGCGGGCCTTCCTTGAAGACGTCGGCCACGCGACCGCCGCCCGAGGTGATGCCGTGCTCGTCCATCGCCTTGCGGAAGCCTTCCCAATCGAAGGTAAAGTTCTTCTCGGCCGCGATGTTCTCGACCAGTTCGGGCGGCACGCCATAGGTCTGATACAGTTCGGCCGCATCTTCACCGGGGACAATGACGCGATTCTTGGCCGTCATTTCGTTGAACATGCGATCGATCTTCGCCAGACCGCCGTCGATGGTGCCGAAGAAGTTGGCTTCTTCCGCCTTGATCACATCGGCGACGCGCTTGGTGGTTTCGAGATGTTCGGGATAGATCGGCTTAAACATCTCGGCGACGATCGGCACCAGTTGGTACATGAACGGATCGCGCAGACCCATTTGATGGCCGTCGAGCACCGCGCGGCGCAGCAAACGCTTGACGACATAGCCTTGCTTCTTCGCGCTGGGCACGATGTTCTCGTGAATCGCCATCGCACACGCGCGGACGTGATCGGCAATGCGACGCAAGCGGCGACCGTTATCGTCGTCGGGGTTGTACTTGGTGTTGCATACCTCGCCGGCCGCTTCGACGATTGGGCGCAGGATGTCGATGTGATAGTTGGTCGACACGCCTTGCATGACCGACGCGATGCGTTCGAGGCCCATGCCGGTGTCGATGTTCTTGCTCGGCAGCGGACGCAGATTGTTCGGTGGATCGCCAACGCGATTGAATTGCGTGAAGACCAGGTTCCAGATTTCGACCGACTTGCCGTTGTCGAGCTTGTAATAGATTTCGCTGCACGGACCGCAGACGCCGTCGGGACCTTGGCTGGGAGCGCTCGCGGGCCAGAAGTTATCGGCTTCGCCCATGCGCTCGATACGGTCCAGCGGCAGCTTGATGTCGTTGTGCCAGATGTTGGCGGCTTCGTCGTCGTCGAGATAGACGGTGACGGTCAGGCGGTTACCATCGATGCCGAGCCACTTCTTATCGGTCAAAAACTCCCACGCCCAGTGAATGGCGTCGCGCTTGAAGTAGTCGCCGAAGCTGAAATCGCCCAGCATCTCGAAGAACGTGTGGTGATAGGCGGTGCGCCCCACGTTGTCGATGTCGCCGGTGCGGAAGCACTTTTGGCAGGTGGTGGCCTTGTTATAGGTCAGCTTCACTTTGCCGAGAAAGTGGTCCTTGAACTGGTTCATGCCGGCGGGCGTGAACAAGACCGACTTGTCGCCGGGCGGGATCAGCACGTCGCTCTTGATGCGCTTGTGCCCTTTGGTTTCGAAGAAAGCGAGGTACTTTTCGCGGAGTTCGTCAGTTTTCATGGCTTGCCCAGATTCACACGCCCGTCAATGCGATACGCCTACGTCGGCCCTCTTTTGAGGGCGGGGGTATCAACGAAACATCATACCTAGCAAGGAAAAACGCGCATAGCCGAGTGCCGTGCGCCAGAAAGAACAGACTATCGCCTGCGGCGGCGAGTTCAGGCAGGGTTCGCGTTTGGAAGCGCCGCGAACTAGGGAGCGAGCACCTGGATCTCGCGGTCGCCGGTGAAATCCTCGCGGACGCGTAACATGACAGTGCCCGTTTTGCCTTCGACGGCCGCACGAAACTCATGCGGCGTGCGGACGGGCTGGTCGTCGACGTGCGAAATGTAGGAACCGGGCCGCAGTCCGGCTTTCCAGATGGGCGAATCGCGTTCGATTTCCAGTACGCCGACGCAGTCTCGTTCGGCACCCGACCGGCGCAAGTTAACGCCAGGCATGGCCGTGGCAAAGTCGACGGTCGCACCACGCCAAGGCGGATCGACCACCGTGGCATAGGCCGGGCGTAGGGTATCAATATGCTTCTTGGCCAGCGTGACCTGCTTTTGCAATTGCCGTGGCGGCTGCAACGGCCCGCGATCGTAGCGCAGCAGCGTGAGCTGTACGACGCTTTGAGCTGGCAGCCGGCTGAGAAGCACAATCAGGTGGTTAGCATCGGCGACTTCGATATCATCGACATGCGTAATCCGGTCGCCAGCGCTCCCCTCACGATTGACCTCGAGCCTGGCCGTTTCAGCAGGAGTACCTGGGACGATCTCTTGCACTACCGCGCCCGCCGCGTTCTGGCCCGGTATGTTCTGCGTCGAGATACCCAAAAAACCGTACTCGGCTTTCCGACCGCTCTTCAGCTTCTCGAGCGCGCCAGTGAACGCCTGATCGACTGGAATGGCAAGATTGCCTCCGCGCTCAGCATAGGGTTCTGCCAAATAAGAGGTGGTCAGGCCAACCATCTCGCCATCGAGATTCAGGAGCGGACCACCGGCCGTACCGCGCTCTAATAGCGCATCGGTTTCGATCAAACTGCCAAGTTGATAGACCGTTTCTGCCTGGGGGCTACGAGGACGCGGCAGTGCGGCGGTGC
Organism: Planctomycetota bacterium; assembly: GCA_023417165.1. Taxonomy (GTDB): domain Bacteria; phylum Planctomycetota; class Planctomycetia; order Pirellulales; family Pirellulaceae; genus JAEZGD01. The sequence continues at coordinate 1,435 of JAEZGD010000369.1, read as the reverse complement.
GATTCAGATTCGCCACGATACCCCAGCGAGCGCTAACGTCGCCATCTTTGGCAATGCCATACGGATTACCCAAGGCGATGACGAATTGCCCTTTTTGCAGTGTTTTGGCGTCGCCGAACTTGATCGGCTGCAAGTCCATCGCTTCGACCTTTAGCACTGCCAAATCCAGCCACGGATCAGCGGCCAGTACCTGAGCCTGCCACCGGCGACGTTGGCCCCAGACGTAATAGTCGTTCTTGGCGATGTCCCCGAGCACGCTGCGCGTGGTCACGATCAAGCCATTGCGATCGATGACAACGCCAGTGGCGTACTCTTGGGGAGCGAAATCGGGACTATCAGGATCGCTTGTGGAGGGTGCACCAGGAAATGCAAATCGCCCTGGAGCCATATCGAACCACTCGCCAGAGCGGTCGCGTACGTCTTTGCGAACGCGTGCAATCGCCACGACCGAAGCTTCAGCCTTGGCCACGGTATCGACGACGGCCTTTTCTAGCTCTGCAACCGCAGCGCCACCCATGGGCGGCTGCTGCGCAGCAAGTACCGCGGCACCACTGGCCAGCGCCAGCCAGATTACAAAAGCAGTCAAACGGGCCATGATGCGTGCTCCGCATGCCAAATCAAAGGGCCGCTAATGCCCTTTGATTCTTTTACGCGGCAGCATTGGCAGTCGCCGGGCGGAAGGGGTGGAGTTACCTTCCGCGACAGCGCAACCAACCCGATGGCCGCGTCGTTACTCTTCTTCAGCCTCGCCGGCAGCGGATTTGGCATCCTCGCTGGCATCGGCCACAGCCTCAGACGCCACACCCAAGGCGAGGATCTTCTCACGCAGTTCCGCGGTCAGTTCGGGGTTTTCGACCAAGTGCTGGCGCGCCTTTTCTTTGCCTTGGCCAATGTAGGCATCGCCATACTTGAACCAGGCACCGCTGCGCGTCACCACCTTGTGCGTCACCCCCAGATCCAAAATGTCGCCTTCGATGCTGATGCCGTGCGTATGCATCATATCGAACTCGGCCATCCGGAACGGCGGCGCCACCTTATTCTTGACCACTTTCGTGCGGACGCGTTGGCCCACCACCTCTTCGCCGTCTTTGATCTGTCCGACGCGACGCACATCGATGCGGCACGACGAATAGAACTTCAGCGCGCGACCGCCAGGGGTCGTTTCGGGGCTGCCGAACATCACGCCGATCTTTTCGCGAATCTGGTTGATGAAGATCACCGCCGTTTTGCTGCGGGCGATGGCACCAGTCAGCTTACGCATCGACTGGCTCATCAACCGAGCTTGCAAACCCACGTGCGAGTCGCCGATTTCACCTTCCAATTCAGCCATCGGCACCAGGGCCGCGACCGAGACGACGACGATGATGTCGACCGCGTTGGAGCGGACCAGCATGTCGGCGATCTCGAGCGCCTGCTCGCCGTAGTCGGGCTGGCT
>JAEZGD010000347.1 GCA_023417165.1 Planctomycetota bacterium | reverse complement strand
TCGTTTGCCCGTGCGAGTCCTTCTACGAAGGCGAGCAGATGCTCTATATTCATCCGGATGAGTGCATCGACTGCGGGGCGTGCGCACCGGAATGCCCGGTCGAAGCAATCTTCATCGACGAACAGGTGCCTGCCGATCAGCAGGCGTTCATCGCGCTCAACGCCGAGCTAGCGCCTCAGTGTCCGCAAATCACCAGCAAGAAGACGCCGCTTGCCCCCTAAATACAGGCGGCTCGCTGGTCAGCAACGCGCGGCGTTGTCTGTGGCTGGCAGCAAAACACACGTAATGATCCCGCCTCGGCAAGCGGAACCAACTTGGGAAATGATGACGGAAGCGGAACTGCAAGAGACGGTGATCGGCGCTGCCAGGGAACTGGCGGCTCAACTGCAAGGCACTCCCGACCAGCCGCAAGTGTTTGCGGCCATCGAGCAATGTCTGGCGACGCTGGCGGCAACCCAAGTGTGGGGGAGCGAGAATCGTCTGCCCTCTACCCTGCTGTGGCAACATGCCGGCGAGTGGTTGGAGCATGGCCAATTGCTGCATCGTGCGCGGTTCAAGCCGCGCGGCTACGCTGGCGACGACACCATGTTGCGACAGATCTGCGAAAACTGGCGCTGCGACCATCCGCTCGGCGCGCTGCTCGATGGACACTTTCAATCGCACGCGGCTCCGCAAGCGGTTCGCAATCGGACGCGCATGGTGGCGGAAGCCATTTCGTTGGCGGTTCGCGAAGCGGCGAATTCCGAAGTTCGCGTCGCCAGTGTCGGCAGCGGCCCAGCACTCGACGTCGCCTGGGCGGCGGCGGGGCTTTCGGCCGAGGAGCGCGCGGCGCTGCAAGTCACACTATTAGATCTCGATCCGCGTGCACTCGAAGAATCGCGCGAACGGCTGAGCACGTGGCTTTCGCCCGAGCAGGTCCGCGCGGAGCGCGAAAATCTTTATCGCTTGCCGCAGCGGCCAACCGCCGGCGACTTGCTCGATGCGGATGTGATTTCGTGCACGGGGTTCTTCGATTATTTGAACGAAACCGACGCGTCGGCCCTGATGCGACAGTTCTGGAAGTCGCTACGTCCTGGCGGGCGGCTGTTGGTGTTCAACTTCGCGCCGCAGAATGCCAGCCGCGCCCTGATGGAATGGATCGGCAACTGGTATCTGGTGTACCGCGACGAAGCCGAGATGTTCGCGCTGGCCGATGCGGCCGAGATTCCGCGCGACGCGCTCTCAATCGGCTTTGAGCCCGCGGCGGCCGCACTCTATATCGACGCCCGCAAGAACTGAAGTAGGTCGAAGCCATGCTTCGACCATCCATATATATGTGCGGCTGCAAGACTGGACGATGCACGCCATCATCCTACAGCGCGAGCCGGAAAGAGCCCCGCAAGATTTCTAAGCGTGGCGATTCATCAGCGTCGCAGTGACGACCAGCGCGCCAGCAAATGCGGCCAGCAGCGGCAGCATCCAGCGGGGATTTTCAGAGACGACCGGCTTGGTGGTCTGCGTATGTAAGGCGTGCGTGCGACACGCGCCACAAAGTTGCCGAGGCTGGCGCGGGGCGAGTCGATCGCCCAGGATTCGCTTGGCGGCGATCCGCCCATCAGCCACATCCAAGGCCAAACGGTGCCGAAAAGCATCGCCGTAAGACAACGCAGAACCGCAGCACTCGCAATCGATCACGTCCAGCATGGCGGGAGTTCCCTTCCATCGACACTTCGTCCGCAGGCGCGGTCCAGCACCAGCGATTTCTTTAATATATCGGTCGCGCCCGGTATGCCAATGAATTTGCAGCAATTTCCGGCCAGAAGGCGGGTTTCCACGTCCTAAACGGGGCGATTGGCTCGTTTAAGGGCCTCGCGCAGCGTGCGGTTTTCTGCACGCAGTTCAGCCACTTCCTGCAACAAGGCGGCGTGCGCCGGATCCGCGCGCTTGCCGGTCGCCAGGCCAATCACACGATCTTCGGTGAAATAGACACCGGTAAAGAGGCTGGTTTTACAATACACGCGGTGCTCATCGCCCGCCTGATCGATCATCCGCACGCGGTAAATGCGGTCGCGCCGCTCGCCGAGCCAGCCCGGCCCAAACGGCGCCCACCAGCACGAAATCAGCGTGCCGCCCCGGCGACGGACGTAGTTCGCGATCCGCCACCAATCGAGCAGCCCCGCCAACACGCGCAGGACGAACAAGATGCTTAGTCCCAGCGCCAAGATCGGCAGCAGGCTGGTGGGTAAGTGTTCGACGATTTCCAGTACCGTTTCTTGCATCGCGATTGCTTAGGGGCCTTGCTTCCACCGGGCAAACAAGATCCAGAGAATGCCGGCAAACAGAATGAAGGTGAAGCAGCAGCACCCGCCGCCGACGATCTTCACCAGCGTATCCATCAACGTATTCTGCATGATCTGCGCTCACGGAGACGCCGGCAAAGTTGCGAAGAAGTCTTGACAACAATCGCCAACTAGTGTACAATTCTGCAACACTTTTAAAGCAACCCGCCAGCGCTGCGCGCCCCGTGCGTCTCCTAAAAGGTGTTCGCACGTGGGCATAAAATCTTGGCTGCCGGGCATACGAACCACCCAGAGGTGGCTGGCATAATCTTTCGCGACATCTACCACAGAAACGCGGCTAACTAGCTGCTTGGCAACGACTTTGGTCACCGCACAGTAAGCAAATATCCAGGCATAATTTACAGATTCGCGAGCATGCGGCCGAGCATTTCCATCGGCAGGCCGACCACATTCGACTCGCTCCCTTGTTCGATATGAATCCATCCCAACCGATCCTGATAGCCGAAGGCGCCGGCCTTGCCTTCCCATTGGCCGCTCGCGAGGTAATCCTCGATGTCGGCGTCGGGGATCGCGTCCATGCGCAGCCGAGTGACATCGACCTGTACATGATGTTCGTCACCGGGGCGAAGCCACAAGCACAAACCGCTATAGACGTGATGCACTCGCCCTCGCAGCAGTTGCAGCATCTCGCGCGCGTGTTCGAGGTTCTTCGGCTTGCCGAGGATCAGGCCGCAGCATTCAGCGACCGTGTCGCAACCGATGACGACGGCGGCATCGTCCATGCGCTCGGCGACGTCCTTGGCTTTTTGCCAGGCGAGCCGCGCAACCATTTCCGGCGGAGTTTCGCGACTGCAAAGTCCACATTCGGCCGAGTCATGCGGCGGGATAACCTCGAACGCATAACCATGCTCGGTCAACAGGTCGCGCCGTCGCGGCGATTGGCTGGCCAGAATCAAACGACGTGTAGGCATATTGATAAAAGAAACCCGAATGTCGAAATTCGGATTTGCTTGGCACTTGGAACTTGGCGATTGGCACTTTCTGTATGAAGATCCTCTACGAAGATAACCACTTACTAGTGGTTGTGAAACCGCCAGGCTTGGTCACGCAAGGGGCCGACGCCGGCGAGCCTAGCCTGATTACCGAAGCCAAAGCGTATTTGAAACGCAAATATCAAAAGCCTGGCAACGTTTATCTCGGCGTAGTCAGCCGCTTGGATGCGCCGGTCAGCGGCGTGGTCGTGTTGGCGCGAACGTCCAAAGCGGCCGATCGCCTGACGAAGCTTTTCCGCGAGCGCGACGTCAGCAAAAGCTATTGGGCGATTGTCGCCGGCAGTCCGCCGCGAGAAGGCGAACTGCGGGATTGGCTGATCAAAGACGAGCGTGTCCAACGCGTCGTCGTCACCAAGCCGCAAACGCCAGGCGCGAAAGAAGCCGTGCTGCGTTATCGCACCTTGGGCACGGTCAACGGCGGAACCTGGCTGGAAGTGCAACTAATCACCGGGCGGAAGCATCAAATTCGCGTCCAATTGGGGTCGCGCGGCTGGCCGATTCTCGGCGATCATAAATATGGCAGCCGGGCAGAATTCGCCAGCGGCATCGCCTTGCACGCCCGCGAGGTCGAAATCGAGCATCCCACGACCAAAGAACGCCTGACATTCACCGCAGATCCGCCAAGTAGCTGGAAAGCCTTGGGCCTCGAATAGCCAACCGCCGCCCAGAAGATTAGGCTACAGAATAGCGAGAGTTGCCCCCGACCTACGAAACACATCGCCGCACCTCATCCAAACGAACGTAGCCACGTGAGCGATCCTGGCCCCAATTCGATGCAACGCGCGTTCAAGACCTTGGCCACCTGGAGCGGCCTGGTCACGAATGAACAGATCGATGCCGCGCTGCGCGAACTCGGCGTCGCAGGCAACGCGCATTGCGACGACAAGGACCTGGCCGGCAAGCTTGTCGAGCAGGGCGTTCTGACGCGCTATCAAGCCGATCAAATCCTGACCGGGCGGACGAAGTTCAATCTCGGCCAGTACTATGTCATTACCGACTGCATCGGCAGCGGCGGCATGGGGCAAGTCTTCAAAGCGGTGCATCGCATGATCGGCCGCGAATGCGCGATCAAGGTGCTACCCAAGAGCAAGTCCACGCCTGAGGCGATCGCCAGTTTTGCCAAAGAGATTCGCACGCTGGGTGTGCTCGACCATCCGAATCTGGTGCGCGCTTATGACGCTGGCGTCGATGGCTCGGTGCACTATTTGGTCACGGAATTCATTCCCGGCACCGATTTGCGGCGGCTTGTTCGTTCGCAAGGCGCGCTAAGTATGCAGCAAGCCGCCAGCGTTACGCGTCAAGCGGCGCTCGCCCTGAACTATGCGCACGAGCGTGGCCTGATTCATCGCGACGTGAAGCCAGGCAACATCCTGGTCACGCCGGAAGGGCATGCGAAACTGTCGGACCTGGGTCTGGCCGGCTTCTTAAACGATACCGAGAACGATCCGCGCGCCGGTAAAGTGGTGGGCACCGCCGACTATCTCGCGCCTGAGCAGATTCGCAATCCGCTGGATGTCACGCCAGTGAGCGACATCTATTCGCTCGGCTGCACGTTGTATTACGCGGTCACGGGTAAGGTGCCATTCCCTGGTGGCACCGCAGGCAGCAAAGCCCGGCGTCACTTGGAAGGCACGCCGCTGCATCCGCGCACCTTCAACGAAGATATCAGCGAAGAGTTTGTCGACGTGATCGCCGACATGATGGAGAAAGATCCCAAAGCGCGCGTCTCCAGCGCCGCTGAAGTCGCCGCGCGCTTGGAAGCCTGGGCGGTCGATGCACGACTGGTCGCCGCGCAGCAAATGACGCGTTCGCCTTGGATGAGCGCTCCGCTGCCAACCGCCGCCGAAGACACTCGCGCACAAGACTTAATTCCCGATGATTACGAAGAGGTCGACAGCAGCCAGGCGGAAAGCCCGAGCCAAATCTCGCAAGGGACCGCGTCAGGCGCTTCGCAAGAGACCAAACGTGTGCGACCGCCGCGGCAACCTGTTCCCGCGCCGCCTCCCATCGCCGATAGTGTGGTGCTCGACAATCGCTTTGAAGTGCCCTCGACAAGCTCGATCGTCGTAATGACGCTGGCCATCGCCGTGCCGCTGTCGATGCTGCTGGGTGCGATCGTCGCCGTGGTGCTGATGAGGGTGGTGGGCTGATTGCTTGCTCTTTGACAATCGAAGCAAATCACGCAGCCATTCAAGCCTTTTTGGCCGCCTGCACTTCCTCGGTCACTTCATCAATCAACCTCGGATTCAGATGCCGGGCGAGTAACTTGCGCAGCTCTGCGAACATCTTATCGATCTTCGCCTGCAGGCGTTTATCGCTCGTTTCGTAACTCACCTGTTGCAATTCGATCTGGCGCAACAGTTCCGAACGACTCGTCAGCGCGCGCAGTTCCACCAACATGCGCTCCGCGGTCGTTAAATCCTTTTCTTCCACGCGCAAGCGAATGCGTGCGGCCAATAACTCGCGCCGCGCCACCAAGTCCATCACATTGTTTTGCACCGCCAGGAAATAGCTTTCAGCAAGTAGCCGCAGATCATCGTTCACTAGCGTGAGCGTCTGCTCGCGCACCAATCCCGGCACAATCGGCACGCGCGCGAGCATCATCGAACCATGACGCACATACACAAATTGCAAGGGCTGCTCGCCGAGCGGCAGTTCAATCGCTCCTTGCCAATCGCTTTGACCAAGCGGAGCTAGTTCCGCTTCCTTGCGCGGCGCACGTGTCAACACTTCGTATTCGACCAATGGCGATCCAGGCTCGCCGAGCGCTTTCAACACCAAACGTGTACCACGAGGATCGGGACGCACGCGTAGCGCCAGCCGTTCGGTGCGACCGCTGCGTCCGGCAACCGCATCGCGCACGCCCGTATGAATCAAGCATTCGACGCGATGCGCCTCACGCTTCTGCACTTCCAGAAACGTGAACGGCAGCCGCTGAATGCCGCCAGCGCGCGGCTCGCCACTGCGATCGTTGCGGCGAATCACCGGTTGCAGCAATTCGCCTGCGGCCACCGCTGCCGGCGAATCGTCACTCACGAGTCCACCGGCACGCAGACGCGTCACTGCTTTATTAGCGTCGACCAGTTCGATACGCACAATCGGCGCGAAAGCCTGCACAAGTGCCGATAGCGCAGCGCCAGGCAAGTTCTCGCGCTGCGAAACGTCGCGATAAACGGCTTCGCCAAACGTGCGTGAACGGCAATCGAGTTCGCGTACGCCAATGCGCCATCCGCCTGTCTCACTCGCCAGGCAAGCGACCAACAGCAGCTTGTCGTTATCCAGCAGTTCTGGCTGCTCGGCGCGCAGCGATTCCACCGTCAACTGTTCAAGCTGTTGTGCGACACGCTGCTGCAAGGGCGCTGGGCAAACGCTGCTTTGCACTTCCCACGCAGCATCGAAGACTTGATCGGTATCGCGCTGTAGCTGCCAGGCCAATTCACTCGCCAGCGACAAAGGCACTTGCGCACTGGCATCCGCCGCGACCCAAATCGTAACGCGGTAAGGATCGTACTCAAATGCGACGCGCTCTTCGGCATGTGCGTTCTTTGTTAATCCAAGCAGCATCAGCGCAGCCGCTAGCCACGCGAATCCGCGGTAAGCAAGCTTTCGTGATGGAGCGAAAGTCAGCATGCGTTTGGCTAGGGCTGTGCAGCGGTGCGAGTCGCGGTTTGGCTGGGCATGGGCTGCCAGGCAGCGGCATTTTCGTATAGCGAGACGGCGTTCTCTTCCAGGCCCGCCACGTCCGCACGCCAAGCGTAATGTTCGACCAACTGCCACAGCGGCACAATGGCCAGGTCCGCATGGACGATGCGATGAATGTCCTTCAGCCTCGCCCGGGCGTCGGGCCAGTTGGTGGCGTCATCGAGTCGCCGCAAGGCAAGGTTCAGATAGGGATCGGTCGCCCGCGCCGCACCGTCGCCTCCGAGCAACCGCCGCGCGTCGACGATCGGCTCGTTTAACGTCGCCTCGACATAGACGAAATCACACTCGTCCGCCAGGTCGCGCGTCTCGCCAGGCGGCAGTGCCTTGACCGTCGTCGCCAGGCCAATCGCGGTCAACTGCTCAGCAATCGCCTGGCACGCGACGCGTGCGACTTCGGATTGCGTATGGCCAATCACAATCGCGAGCGGCTCGGGATCGCGCATCGCCTTTTCGGCTTCCGCGCGATGCGCTCGATCAACCAGGCCCAGCAGCGTGGCCGCTAATCGCGGATCATACGGCCGCGGCGCGATCTGCGGATCGGGCGCATAAGCCAGCGGATCATTGTTGCTGGTGCCTGGCGAGAACGGCCCGCTGATGGCGCGGCATCCCGTCTGCTTCGCCCCGCCGAGCAGTTGTTGCTGCAAGATCCTTTCGCGATCAATGCCATAGGCCAAGGCCCGACGTAGCGTCGCGTTCTGCGCCAGCGGGCGCGTTGGCGAAGGAATCAAGAAGTGCAGCGTCGGCAATGTGTAACGTCCCACGCGCAAGCTAGAGTCAGTCGCCAGCTTTGCAACATCCGCGGGAAAGACCCGATCGAGTACGTCGACTTCGCCATGTCGCAAAGCCGCCAATGCCTTGGCGGGGTCGTCGTAGCAGCGCTCGGCGATTTCGGCGATCGAGATCGCGGTAGACGCGCGATCGCGCACAAGGAACGATTGCTCATTCCCTTCGCCAGGCAGCGCGCGAAAGTCGCCAGTCGCGGTGTCATCGGCTTCGCTGGCCGCGCGGGGAGTCCATGCAAGTTGTAAGACCGCTTCCGGCGCGACATGTGGTCGCCGCAGATCGAGGTCAACGGTCATCACGTCGCGCACGTTCACACTAGCTAACATGCTGGCCAGCGTTGGCGAATACTCCGCATCGCCTGGCGTCGCCGCCGATAACAATCGCCGGGCAAGATCATAGCCCGTGGCCGCCGAACCGGTCGGGAGTTGATCGGCCGCCAATTGCAACGTGACACGACGCCGATTCTCGCTCTGCTGAAGCGATCCATAGCGAAACGCGTATTCGCCCCCTTCGACGCCAGGACGAAGAAACTCGACGAGATGCCGCGTTGTCAGCCTTCCCGCCCGGCGTGCCGCCCAATCATCGACACGACGAACATCAAACGTCTTCGCCGGCTGAGTGACTCCCACCGTGACGATCGGATACCGCGCGATGGCTTGCTGCATCAACTCGGTACCGCGGGGCGTTTCCGGCCAAATCGCCTGCATTTTGTGCAGCGCACGATTGGCTTCGCGAAACTTGTCCGATTTCAGGAACGCCTCCGCGGCATCGCGTTCGGCGAGCGCGAGTGCTTCGATGCGTTGTTGCCACTTGTTGACAGTCGCGGCATGCTGCTCGCCATAGTCGCGGCGAATGCGAGCCAGGAACAGCCGCGCCGTGCGATAGTCGGCCGCTTCCAAATAGCCGGCCAACATGCGATCGAGAACGGCGGCCAACACTTGCGTTAGCGACCGGCCATCGGCAGACATCTTATACTCGGGATTCAACCGGTGCAGTTCTTCCAATACAGCCAGTGCTTCGGGCCAACGCTGCTGCTGAAACAGTCGCCCCGCGCTGACGTACAGATACGCTTGCAATTGTCCATCAAGCCCCGGCGTCCGCGGAACGTTTTCCTTCAGATACTGCAGCGCGTCGTAAGCCTCGTCCATCCGATCGTCCGTCACGAACTGCTGTGCTTCGGCCAGCACCATGGCTTCGAACAGTTCGACGCGCTCGATATGTTTCCAAGCAAGCTCGTAAGTCTGATCGGGCCTGTCGACCAGCTTCACACGCAAGCGATCATCCGGGCGAGGACTCGCAGGAAGTTGCCGATTCGGCAAATCAAGCAACTCGACTTGCAGCACTGCGTGCTTGTTCTCTTCGTTCAACGTAATGCGATCGAACGGATCCTGCTCAATCAGCCGCTGCGCCATCGCTTCTTGCGACAACGCCACGCGCGCAAGGCCACCGCACGCCAGCAGCGTGAAGAGCAGAATTCGAATTAGCGAGGGCGCGTGTCGCATGCAATTTGCGTTTCGTTCAACGTTCGGGAGTCAGCGCTGTCTGCGGCACGCGATACACCGCGCCGTCCACGCCGGGGCAAAGTACGTGGTCATGCGCAACCACTGGATCGCCACCAAGCGGTCGCTTCGTTGCCACACGTCCCACGACCTCGCCATTGGCGTTGAGTTGAATCAAATCGCCCTCGGATGTCGCGATCCACCAGCGATCGCCGTCGGCGGTCACGCCTACGACGCCGGCGCCCGCCAGCGGCACCTTCCAACGCGGCGCTGCCTCCGAAAGACATTCGAGGCCATTACCATCTGTCGCCAGCAGCAGCGAATCACCACGATTCACAGGGCCAAACGTCACACTGCCCGCGAGCGCGATCGGCTCTTGCGGCTTGAGATCGGGAATCGCGAAGGGCTGCAAATAGTGTTGCCCCTTTTTCTCCACAACTACGGCCACCGTATCGCCGAGTTGCGCAAGCGGCCGGTTCGTGAGCCCTTCGATGGTGACTTCCTTAAGCGCCGCGAGGTGCGGTTGCGGTTCTGACTTTCGGGCGACCAGAAACAAGCGGCCACGATCATCGGCAATCGCGAAGGCGGCAGGGATGCTGCGCAGCTTCAATGGCTTGCCCCACGTCGACGCTTCGCCGGGCGAAAGCGCGGGCTGGAACGGCAGCGTCAAGGGCTTGCCCGTCGTTGGGTCGGCGAACGCGACTTGTCCTTGCGCCAGCGGCAGCAGAATGCCGTTATCGAATCCGCTCGCCGCGGCTGTCAGCGTACTGGTGTCAGCCAAAGCCACGGAAGCTACTCGCGGCGGTTGGCTGGCGATATCAATCATCGCCCAGCGCGCGGGTCCCTTGTTGGGGACGAGACACAGTTGCTGGTCGACGGGCCATGCAGCCTGCAAAGAGAGCAATGGCCCTGGCGTGGCGATCCGCGCGGTCGTGGGCGTCACTGTCGACTGCGTCGCTGCAGGCAACTTGAAGACCATCGCATTGGCATTCACCGCCAATTCACCCTCAGGAACAATCGCCCGCACAGGCACTCGCACGATTGTTTGCCACTGGGTCGCGCCATCGCTTGCCTTGACGGACGAGACCAGCACTTCGCCACCACTGCCGCGGCGCGCCGCAATCAATCGCTCGCCCAGGCGTTGGGGCGGCGTCAGAAAGACTTCGCCATCAAAGCGGCTCCATCGGCGCGTCAGCTCTTTGCGCGCAGGCTGCAATTCATGCAGCGTCAGTCGCTCATCGCCGAGCCAAACGCGACCATCGGCAATGGCTGCATAACCGATCAACGGCTGCTTGCGAATCGCCACTAACTCAGCGAGCTTGCTGACAGGGTTGTTGACGTTGGCAGGATCGACGTCGAACACTTGCACCGCGCCGAGATCGGTCAAGACATAGACGCGCCGGCCATCGACAATCGGCGTGGTCACTACGCGCCCTTTCAAGCGCACTGGCGAAAGAGCGGGCTTCAAATTCAGCCCTTCGGCGTCTGCAGACAGCACATGCACGTGCGAGAAGTCCGCGCCGGTGTTCAACGCGATAAAGATCTGGCCACCAACCGCCACCGGCGGCGTGGCGATACTGCCTGGCAGATGCCCGAGGAAATAGGTTTCACGACAGGCGAGCGAATCGCCTTCCAGCACAAACAGGCTCGAGCGCTCGCCAAGCTGATACATCATCGTGCGACGCGCGTCGTAAGCAGCGCTTTGCAACGCACCTTGCGGCAGAACCGCGTGCCGCTCCGAAACACCACTCGCAAGATCAATCTGTAAGAGCTTGCCAGAGTGCGTGGTCACCAGCAGGTTGTCGTCGACCAGTACCGGCC
>JAEZGD010000326.1 GCA_023417165.1 Planctomycetota bacterium | reverse complement strand
GGCCAGCCGACACTCGCGCTCGGCTATGCGCAAACCTGTCTTTTGTTTTGCGAGCAAGCGGGCGACGACGCCACCGCCTTCGATCGCGCCTGCGCATACGGTGGAGTCGCGAGTGCATTGGCCGCGCTGCAACAAACGGCACCGGCGCGTGGATTCTATGAGCAAGCGCTTCAGCAGGTCGCGCAATTCGAAGACGCCGATGAACGGGCCGTGTTTGAGAAGCTCTATCCGCCGGTTTGAATGACCGATGCCAGGCAAGTCATTGGCCTTCAGATTCCATGGCTCATGCGTGGTTCGTCATGCGTGCTTATTTTCCCGCATATAGTCGACAAATCGCCGAAACACGCGGCTTTGAAAGCGTTGCTTGTGCCACACCAGGGCGATGGTGCGCATCGGCTTTTCGCCGGCGAGCGAACGATAGACGCGCGTCGGGTTCACATCGATTTCGCGCGCCATTTGCGGAATCAGCGAGATGCCTTGGCCGAGTGTGACCAACTCTTGCAGCGTCGTTAGCTGGCTGATGCGCGCGGTAATCAACGGTTGAAAATGCTTGCGCTCGCAAAAGCTCAGCGCGTTGTGCGTCAGACAGTGCGAATCGTTGAGCAGCAAGAAGGGCTCGTCGCTCAGATCCTTGAGCGTCAGGCGCGTCTTATTCGCCAGCGAGTGACTCATCGGCATGACGATCAGGAGTTCTTCCGAGAACAGTGGCTCCACTTCCAATTGCGGGCCAGAGATTGGCAGCGCTAGAATCGCCAGATCGACCTCACCATCGTGCACGCGGCGCAGGGCCACTTGCGTCACATCTTCCACCACTTCGATCTGCACCCGCGGCGCGGTGCGGCGAAACGACTCCAGCACGCTCGGCAGGTAATAGGGCGCGATGCTGGGAATCGCAGCGATGACCAACCGCCCGGCGTCGGGGTCGTCGGTAATGCGGCTTTTCGCATCTTCGAGCAGCGCAAAGACCTGCTCGACGCGTTCTTTGAGCAACCTGCCCGCTTCGGTCAGCCGCACCTGCCGTCCCAAGCGTTCAAACAGCGGTTGCCCTAACTCTTGTTCCAGCTTGATGATCTGTTGACTGAGCGAGGGCTGCGAGACAAGACAGGCCTCGGCCGCGCGGCTAAAATTGCTCAGTTCGGCCGCCTTGGCGAAGTAGCGGAGCTGCTGTAGTTCCATAGGTAACGCCTATCGCAACTATATGTCGAATGTCTTGGACTTATAGGCGGTTTCCCCTTATAGTCAAGCGGCGCACGCTCGCGATGCCGGCTGGAAAAACCCGACCTAGGTTTGTAGAGCCACATCTTCAATTGATTTAGCCGCAAGGAGTTACGAAATGAGATTGCTACCACTGGCCGGGGCTTGGTTAGGAACGCTCGCCGTGGCGTTCGTGGTGCCGGTTTTGGCAGCCGACACCCCCGCCCAGCGCGTCAAGCTTCCCTCGTCTGAACTGACCGCTGGCATTCCCGGCACAGGCAAGCTCACGCTCGACCAGCTCAAGGCCTGGTTGGCCAAGCCTGAGAATCATGCGCCGCTGACGGTCGAACTTCCGGCTGGTCTGGCGCTCGGCGCCGATGGCATCAAGATTCCCGCCGACAATCCGCTCACGCGCGCGAAGGTCGAACTCGGTCGCCAACTGTTCTTCGATCCTCGCCTGTCGGGCGATGCTTCGGTCAGTTGCGCCACCTGTCACGATCCGCAATTTGGCTATGGCAAGAACACGCAGTTCGGCGTCGGTATTCGCGAATTGACCGGCGACCGCAACTCGCCTGCCAGCTACAACCGCATCTTGAGCGATGTGCAATTCTGGGACGGCCGTGCGGCGACGTTGGAAGAGCAAGCCAAGGGCCCGATCGCGAACCCGATCGAAATGGAAAACACGCACGAAGCTTGCGTGGCCCAGTTGAACAAGATCGAAGGCTACAAACTGCAGTTCGCGAAGATATTTCCGGAAGAAGGGCTAAACATTGAAACCGTCGCCAAGGCGATTGCCGCGTTCGAACGCGTGATCGTCACCGATACCTCGCCCGCCGATCACTACGAAGCGCTACTGTCGTTCGAGAAGGCCTACAAGGATTACGTTAATGATCCGAAGGGCTTTGAAGAGGACGAACCGGAAGCGTTCAAGGAGTACCTAAACCTGAAGAAGGCGGTCGCCACCGCCAAGGTTAGCGACTCGGCCAAGCGCGGCCGCGACCTGTTCTTCAGCGAGAAGTCGAACTGCACGGCGTGCCACGTGGGTGCGAACTTCACCGACGAGAAGTTCCACAACATTGGCGTCGGCATGGACAAGAAGATGGCCGACCTGGGTCGCTATATCGTGACCAAGGACGAAAAGGACAAGGGCGCTTTCAAAACACCGACGATCCGCAACGTCGCGCAGACTGCTCCGTACATGCACGACGGCAGCCAAAAGACGCTGGAAGAAGTGGTCGAGTGGTACGCCAAGGGTGGCCATCCGAATCCGCACCTCAGCGACAAGATCAAGAAGCTCGACCTGACCGCGCAAGACAAGCAAGATCTGGTCGAGTACATGAAGGCCCTGACCGGCGACTTCCCCAAGGTCGAACACGCCCGACTGCCGTGAAGCAGTGGGCAGTGATGAGTGGGTAGTGGTCAGTAAAGACCAGAAATCAGCAAGGCGAGACGGCCCACAGCCGCCTCGCCTTCTTTTTTATCTCTACCCTCTACCCTCATACCCTGCCGCTCCCCGCCTACACGGCAGGGCGGTCGGCAACTACAGTGAATGGTTTACGTTTGCCGCTCACTCGCCTTGGGTTGCCATGTCGCTCGTTCCCGCCGACCTCGTCATCAAACCGGTTGAAACCGCGCGCGAGAAGAAGCAGTTTTTGAACCTGCCGTGGGAGCTCTATCGCGGCGACCCGCACTGGGTGCCGCCGCTGCGTCAGAATCAGAAAGAACTCGTCGGCTACGCGCACCATCCGTTCTATGACAAGAACAAGGTGCAGACGTTTCTGGCCTTCAAAGGCCGACAGCCGGTAGGACGCATCGCCGCCATCGTCAATTACGCGCACGTCGAGCGTTATCAAGAGAACCGCGGCTTCTTCGGCTTCTTCGAAACCATCGAAGACCAGGCGGTGGCGACCGGACTGCTCGATGCCGCACGAGCCTGGCTGCAAAGCCAAGGCATGGACAAGGTCCGTGGTCCGATCAATCCTTCGTTGAACTATGAAGTCGGCACGCTGGTCGATGGCTTCTTCGAGCCGCCGACCTTCATGATGACCTACAACCATCCGTGGCACGATCGGCTGATCCAAGGCGCGGGCTTCGTCAAGTCGGAAGACATGGTCGCCTTCTGGGGCGAAGTGGGCATGCTCGAGAAGCTCGATAAGAAGATCGAGTTCGTCACGCAAGAATCGATCCGCCGCCTGAACGTCACGCTGCGTCCGCTGAATCGCAAGAAGTTCATGGAAGAAGTGCGGATGTTCCTGAACATCTACAATCAATCGCTCGGCGGCACATGGGGCTTTACGCCGCTGTCGGATGCCGAGCTGGATCATGCGGCCAAGTCGCTGCGCATGCTGATCGTGCCCGAACTGACCACCGTGGCAGAAGTCGACGGCAAACCGGTCGCCGCCGTGTTCGGGCTGCTCGACTACAACCCGCGCATCAAGCAAATCGACGGACGGCTCTTTCCGTTCGGCTTTTTGCGGCTGTTGTTCGGTCGCAAGTCGCTTAAGCGCATTCGCCTGGTGAGCACCAACGTCTTGCCAGAGTATCAGCGCTGGGGCCTGGGTCTGGTGGTCCTATCACGACTCGTCCCCGATGCGCTGAAGTGGGGCATCCAAGAAGCCGAGTTTTCGTGGGTTTTGGAAAGCAATCACCTTTCCTACAAAACCCTCAAGCGCGGCGGCGCGAAGCTCACCAAGACCTACCGGGTCTACGACTACGGCCCGGCCGAAGTGAAAGCCGAGTAGCGCGGTAGGGTGTGGCGAGTCCGCGAGCCGCACCTGCGTAAGCAAATTCCAAATCCCAAGCACCGAATTCCAAACAAGTCCCAAGACCAAAATACAAAGGCTCGAAACGGGAAGCTGTCCTCGTTTCGAGCCTTTGGTATTTGGATTTTGTATTTGTTTGGAATTCGGTGCTTGGGATTTGGAATTTATTGCCGCTTGGTCATTCGTCATTCTTTCGACATTTGATATTCGACATTCGTCATTACCCTCCGGTGCGGCTCGCGGACTCGCCACA
>JAEZGD010000312.1 GCA_023417165.1 Planctomycetota bacterium | reverse complement strand
GTCCAACGGACGACGCCTTTTTTTATGGACGCTTAGCAGGCAAGTCTTCGCGCGGTACGAAGTTGGAACCGAGGACGCCGCGCACCATGACCATGAAGGTGACAAACAACGCTGAGGTCAGCAGCAGCGAGAGCAGCAGCACAATGCCGAAATAATCGCGTAGCAGTCGTAGCGTGGGTGGTTCGACGCTTTGCGGCACGCGTCGCGTCACAGGCGAGTTGGGATTATCAGCGATCTTGCGCATGTCGTCCCGAAACTCGTCCCATTGGGCCTGAGCATCAGGTGAAGCGAAGTTCGCCATCGCCTGTTGCCTGGCGACCAGTAGGCCGGCGACGACGTCACTCATAGCCAGCAGGTACACGACTAACCATGCCATGTTGGCAACCGTAAGCCATTTGGACATGCGCTATGGTTCCTGAAAGGCTTGTTGGGCCGCCGCGGCAAAGTCGCGGACGCGTTGCGGGTCTTTTTGGCCTGGCGCGGATTCGACGCCGCTGGCGGTATCCACTCCTGCTGGCCGCACCGCCACAATCGCCGCGGCGACATTCTGCGCGGTAAGCCCGCCGGCGAGGATTAGCGGCAGGCACAAGTTCGAGCGTAATTCGAACGCCGCTTGCCAATCAGCCGCCTGTCCCGTGCCGCCATAGCTGCCAGGGTGAAAGGCATCGACGAGCACGGCGGCCAGCGGCGTCTGTTGAGCCTCACAAGCCGCGACGAAATCTTTCACGCGCGCCCCTTCGCCAGGGCCGAGCCGAAAGGCCTTCATCACGCGCAGGCCGGCCAATCCCCGAATATCTTCCGGTGTTTCGTCGCCATGCAATTGCACAACGTCGAGCGGGACGGTTGCCGCCAACTCGCGAATGCGCTCCGGCGTTTCGTTCACGAATAGCCCGACCTTCAGTATGCTGGCTGGCAGCGCCGCGGCGATCGCCTGGGCGGTTGGCAGGGTGACGTAGCGTGGACTCCGAGCGTAAAAGTTTAGCCCGACGGCATCCGCGCCGGAGGCTACCACGCAGTCGGCGTCGGCCAGTTGGGTCAGACCACAGATCTTGATACGAAACAACGTCAGGCACTCAATTCAAGCCAAAGATTTGTCCGCTTTTAGTATACCGAGTTGGGCTGGCAAGAGCGGCGCGGGACGCATCGCCTGGGAATGCAGCATTCCTGGCGGTGGCGGCGCAGAACAAACCCAACGCGGCGCTCTAATCCGCACGCTCGGCATATCCTTGCGAATGTCCGTAGATGACGAGTTCTTCGGCGGTTGCGCCGATGAGTAAGCCTGGGCGTTTTGTCACGGTCTGATACCGCGCCCTGGATGAGTTGTCTCTCCCACGGATTGGGAACCTTTGCGCATGGCTTCGGGACGGAACCAGCTTAGCTCGGCAGAACGACGTCGGCGCTGGCTGCGCGCAGCCGGCCTGGGCCTGGTCGCTGCCTCCGCCACGTTTGGAACGCTCTCTGCGTTGTGGCGTCCTGATGTTGCTCGGTCGGTCATTGCAGCCGAGATCGCCTATCAGCCTGGCGTACCGGCGACGCGACTCGACATCGAGCGCGTGCGGGCCGAGATCCTGAGCGACGATGCCTTGCGAGCTAGCGCAGGCAGCGACGATCCGGCGCAACTTGCCGCGTGGAGAGACGCACTGAGTGTGCATCGCGGTCAAGCGGCCCCGGCGGGGGATGAGCAGTTTGTCGTGCAGTTGACGGCCGACGATGAAGCGGAGGGTGTCGCGCTGGTGCGGCAGTTGACCCACCGCTTTCTATTCGCTCAGCAGCATGCACCCCGTGGCGAGTCGACGGAACTGTCGGCCGCGCGGACGCAGTTGGCCCACGCCTTAGCGAGCGAAGATGCTGCGCGGCGCGAGCTCGACCAGTTGACCAAGGCGCATGTCGAGCGTTTGCGTCGCCGCCCCGTGGCGGAAGAGACCGACGCTGCGATCGATGCTGCACCCGCCGAGAATCCGGCGTATGTGCGGCTTGAGCAGCAGTGGGCCGAATTGCAGCAAAAGCGCGATACGCTGCTGCTGAGTTTGACGACCGAGCACCCGCAGGTGCTAGATGTCGATGGCGAACTCGAGGAACTCCAGTCGCGGCGCGCCGTCACGCCGCGTTACCTTGAGTCGCCAACTGCCAGCAGGCCACCGAAGCGTTCGCGCTCAACCGTTGATGAAACGGTGCTCGCGGCCGAACAGGCCAAGCTGCAATTGGCTCACGAACATTACGATGCCGCGCGTGGCCAGCGGCTTGAAGCGCAGGCGGCGGTCGCGGTGCTGGAGCGCTCGCCCGCCGAGGCGCCAACAAAACAACCACATTACTTGCTGGCGCAATCGCCGCAGGTTGTTGACCGCGTGCCAAGCATTTCTACCGGGCTGCGAACGCTAGCGCTGCTAGGGATCAGCGGTGTGGTGATGCTGGCAGTCTGCATACTGGCGCGACCGCGAACCGTCACCGCGCTGCTGGCATCGACCGAAGATGTGACACGCCTGCTCGGCGTGCCGGTCGTGGCTCGCCTGAAGCTTGGCAACAGGCCGGTTTGAGCCTTTCCGCCGCTTACGATCAAGATCATTTGCAGTCGCTGCCGATAGGGGTCGGGATGCCCAAAAACAGCTTTGAATTAAAGCAAAACTCCGCAGGCGAAGCGACTTAGGGAACACGGTGGACACAGGGGCTGTGTCTAATTCGAGTGAAATGGCGACATCGCTAAACTCGCACAAAGCAGGAAGCGTGGGTAATGTACGAAGCGTTTTTTCGGATGCAAAAACGGCCGTTCGCGGCCACACCGGTGGTCGAGATGTTTTATCCCGCCACCGCGATCGAAGCCGCGCGACAGGCCGTCGCGCGCTGTATCGAGCGTGCGGAGGGGCCGGCTGTTGTCTTAGGACCGGCTGGCACTGGTAAATCGTTGCTCTTGGCGCGATTGGCTCAAGATTTTGCCAGCCACTTCGACGTCGTGCACCTGGCCGGCGGGCGCATTAGCAGTGTGCGCGCCTTGCTGCAAAACGTGCTGTTTGAACTCAAGCTGCCGTTTCGCAACCTGAGCGAAGGCGAACTGCGGCTGACGCTGCTCGATCGCTTGGAACCCGGCGGACCATCGCCGCATGGCTTGCTATTGCTAGTTGACGAAGCGCATGTCTTGCCGACGAAGCTCATCGACGAGCTGCGCATGATTACTAACCTGGTGCGCGGTGGCGAGCCCCGCGTGCGCTTGGTGTTGGCTGGCGATGTGCGCTTGGAAGAGCGACTGGCCAACCCTCGCCTGGCATCGTTTCAGCAACGCGTGGCGGCGCGCTGTTACTTGCAAAGCCTCAACCGCGAAGAAACCGCCGGTTATGTGCGCGAGCAGCTTGCACTGGCCGGCGCGAAGCCAGGCGAGATCGTCAGCGACGAAACGCTCGCGTCGATTCAGCGCGTGAGCGATGGCGTGCCGCGCTTGATCAATCAGCTTTGCGATCACGCGTTGATCTTAGCTCAGGTTGCCGGCGAACGTCGCCTGACCTCAGAGCGCATCGAAGAAGCGTGGGCCGATCTGCAGCAACTGCCAGCACCGCAGCGTAATATCCCGGCCGAGAGCCAAGAAACCTCGATTATCGAGTTCGGCAGTCTCGACGACGACGAACCGCTTCCCAGCTCGCGCACGACGCGCATCGACGCGCCAGTTTCACGCTATCACGAATCGCCCAGCCACGATGTGTTGACGCGGCTCGATGCCATTCAGCGGCACGTGACCTTGGCCAATAGCGACGATTTTGATCCGCTATCGCTCCAGGAATCCGAGTTGGAGTTGAGCTTTGAAGGTCCGCAGCAACCGTTCGGCGGCGTGTTCGACGAAGAAGAAGTGGTCATCGACCGCTATGCCTCGCTGGAAGCTCAGACTTTGCGCGGCGCGCCGCGAGTGAGCAGCAGCGAAGGGCGCGCGATCGCCACCTTGATGGGGACCGCCACTCCCGCCCGTCGGCGGCTGGGCATTGTCAGCGAAGAGCCAACGAGTGAAGTCGCAGCGGTGGAAGTTGCCGCCGAAACGCACGAAGAGGCGTTT